>QIMA01000317.1 GCA_003233535.1 Rhodanobacteraceae bacterium | reverse complement strand
CAACATGCCGGCTGATCTGCAGCTATTGGCATCCGGCGCACTGATGACCCAAGCCCTGCAGGCGCAGCGCGCGCTGCAGGATGAGTTTGGCCTAGTCGCTGACATCTGGAGTGTCACCAGCTACACCGAACTACAACGCGACGGCATGACGGCCGAACGAAGTCAGCGCCGTAGCACCCAACCTGAGCTACCAGCGGCCTACGTGACTACTCAGCTGGAAGGCTGCAGCGGGCCGGTGATCGCCGTCAGCGACTACGTGCGCGCCTATCCCGAGCTAATTCGCCCCTACGTGCCCCAGCGCTACGTAACGTTGGGCACCGACGGCTTCGGTCGCAGTGCCACGCGCCCTGCCCTGCGCGCGTTCTTTGAAGTCGACGCCACCGAGATCGTGCTGACCTCGCTATGGGCGCTGGTTGACGAGGGCCGTTTCGAACTCGACGACCTGAAGAAAGCGCGGAAGAGCAAGGGCCGCGATCAGGATACGGATGCACCCTGGCAGATGTAGGCTCGGCAACTCAGATCGCCGCCGCACACCAGCGCGAAGCGTCGCTGGGAAACGGCGGCGCAACCACAGCGCGACAGTTTCGGGTCAATCGCGAGCGCAGAGAGCGTCGAGATTGGGTCGCAGTTCGTCACGCTAACCTGTTGATGCGCTTCGCACCTCAGCACATCCTATTAGCCGACAAAGTCAGGGTCGTCGTATAATCCAGCTCATGAGCCAGCTCAAACCCGACTTTTCGCAGCTTTCCATTGCCGAGCGCATCCAGCTCGTTGAGGACATCTGGGACAGCATCGTTGCCGAGAACCCAGCGGCGGTGCAGCTTACCGAGAGGCAAGGTCAGGAGATCCGGCGTCGTCTAGCAACCCATGAAGCAGAGCCGGATTCAGCCATTCCTTGGGAGCAGGTCCGCTCTGAGTTGTTTCAGCGCAACCACTGATGCGAATCGTATTCAGGCCGGAAGCTCGGGCTGAGGTTCTTGAAGCCAAGGCTTGGTACGAGCAGCAGGCTCCTGGTCTAGGCTTTGAGTTTGCACGGGCCGTCGAGGCTTCCAAGAGTTGTCGGCTAACTAGCCCGGAATTTCATAAACTTCACGCTAGCACTTCTGTCACTGTTCAGTGTGCTAGTTAACCAGCACACTAAGCTCCCAGTCCGAGGAGTCCGTCATGAAACGCACCCTACTTTCCGCCTCGATCTTGTTGGCCTGCGCGATTGGCGCCAGTCAGCCGGCGTTCGCCCAGTCCAACGTGGAAGCCAATGCGACCACCGCCAGCATCGGCGTCCCTAATCCGGCCGTTCATATCCGCGAGACCGTGCAGCGATTGCGCGCAAACGATCTGCTGGGTTTGGTGCAAACCGCAATGCCACCAGCGCAGTTTCAGATGCTGCAGGGCGCTTATGAAATGGGTCGCAACGAACCAGCCACCGATGAACACCGTGAGAAATTCGCCGAAACGGTAGCGCGTTACGCCGACCCCAACGCCGTCGAGATTTTGATGGCCGAGATCGAGCCGAAACTGATTGAGGCTAGACCCAAAGCAGAAGGCGCGATTCTCATGGGACTGGGCGCCATGCAGATGGCAATCGCGTCGCCAGAATCGGATCTGAATGAGGAACAGCGCGCAGCCCTGCGGATGGCCGTTCCAGGAATCGAGCAGTGGGCCAAGAGCACCGACTTCTTGAGCAGCGCTTCGATGCGTCGCGCACTCACTTTGGTCACCGATGCCGTCCGCAGCACTGGCATTTACACCATCGAAGACGTTCAGCAGCTCAGCTTGGAGCAAGCCCTGGGCCAGGCCAGCTCGGTCTTGGTCGCGGCCAAGCAGGCATTGCGGATCTATGGCTTGGATCTGGATGAGATCGCTGATTCGCTGTACGTCGAAGTGCTAGACGTCGATGGCCACACCGCCAAGGTGCGCACCACCGTCACCGTGTTCAACGCGCCGATTTCCAAGGAAATGGAATTAACGCTGATCGAGGGGCGCTGGTACGGCAAGGAAGCCGTGATTCACTTCGACATGCATGATCATGATCACGATTACAGTTCCGATTGTAGACGCCGACCAAAACCCGAGCATAAATGGCGACTAGGGGATGCGTGCGCGAATTAAAGCGCGCGTAGTGATGGCGGTTGAGATAGTTTTGGTGATGACGACAGCGCTAGAGGCAGACGGTTGCGTCGTTTCGGGGTAGATAGGGCTACGCCGATAAAGAACGGCGCGGTACCGGGTCAAAACCAGCCTCGCCGCTCTCCGCGGCGAGGCTGTTAGCCCCAGCCCCGCAAACCACGCGGGCGATAGCCAGTTAATACATCACCCCCCTGACCTCCAGAACCGACACAGTTCCTCCTGCAAACACCACGGGCGCTGGGGACGAGCTCACCGCTTCACTTGACCGGACTAATGCGCCTCGCGTGCCCCTTTCGGCAAAGGCGGCAGCGGCGGAAACGGAACGACTTCTTCAGTCGCGTCAGTCCAGGCAAAACTGAAGTCGACGCCCGAAAAACCATGACAGTTAAAGCAACTTTGGACCGAAGACTGCGTCGCGCCGGTGGTGCCGGGGTGATTCCAGGCGGCCTGATAGGTTTCCATGGTCGTATTGCGCAGCTTCAGCTCCGACGACCCCGACCGCGGCTGCATGGTGTAACACGATGGCTTGGCAATACCGGCGGCTACAAAAGCACTTGCCGTCCCACCGGGAGAACTCCACAGCAGATCGGCCACGTTGCACGGTATTCGTCGGGTCGCTCCGGCCGGCGATTGATCAGCCGCCTGTCTGGCACCACTGGGCCACTGCGTGTTGAGCAGGAAGTAGTTAGCCCACGGCAGCGGCAGCGCAAGTCGAATTCGCTTGTTCAGCTCGACGGGACCAACTGGAACCAACCGAGTAACCTGGTTCTTCTTCAGCACATTGCCGTCATCGGCTTGTAATGCGCCGTCTGGACCAGGACGACCAGGATTGGAATTGATAATTAGCTGGGCGTTCTCACAGCAGGCGCGGTTGGGTTCTTTGGCGAAAGGAATCACACCCGGGCGCATTACCGAACAGAACTGCGCCGTCGGCAGATTCTCCTGGCAGGCTTCGCTATACAGAAGGTAGTCGGTGCCGTCTTTGGCAGGCTGCTCGAAATCTGGAACGTTGTCGACGTGCTCGAAGGTCGACCATATCCACTGCGGCGAATGGACCGTTTTGCGAATGATGTGCAGCCCGACCAGGCCAACCTTCGCCAATCGACAAGATTCTTCTGATTGCCGGGTTTTAGCCGTGTAAACCAAGGCATTCTGCGAATAATAGCGACTGGCCAGCTCTTCCTCTGGAGGTAGACAGGTACCACCGCTATTGGGCGTGCAAATGTCACGCCAAGCGGCCTTGATCTCTATTGCACCCAGGCCAGTCTCGCCATCCGCGTTGGTCGGGAAATAGACCTCGCCCTGGTTGGGGCCACCGTAGCTGTAGTTGCCGGTGTTGGCGAAACCATTGGCCTTGAGGTATTCGAACTCATCGCGATTGAAGCGAACCTCGTACTGGACCAATTTGCCGGACTGATCAACTAGAATATTGAACTGGTTGCCCATCGCCTGATGCGTTTCGTTGAGTACCTGATGCGAACGCGTTTTGGTGATCATCTGCAGCAGCTTGGCGCGTTCCGGGGAATCTAGCCGCTCGATGTGCTGCTGGCAGGCCTGCGGTACAAACTGTGAGTCGTTCCACGCTTGGTTGTCCAGCTTCCAGTTGGCATCCTGCGGCTGGAAAACTTCAGCAATTTCCTTGTAGGTCTCCCACACGCGTGGCGGCAGCACATCTCGCAGCGCGGCCTGCTGATCTGGAACGCCTCGTTCGCCGCTTTTGGCGGGCCAGTTCAAGGCCAAGAAGCTGCGCCAGGAAAAACAATCGAACATCGCCTGACGCTGGTCCTGCGGCACCGATTGCGGCGCAAAAGGCACGTCGGCAGGCGGCTCTGGCCCGATCGCTAGCTCCCCACTCGCGCAAACAGCACTCGGCGGCAAGGCGTCGATGTTGCCGTCAGCAAGCTTAGTACCGTCGGCAATGTAGGGCTGCTGGCGCCCACGCACGTACAGATGCAGATTCCACAAATAGTCGGCCTTCGCTACCGGATTGTGGCAGTCGGTACAGAAAGCCTGCGGCTTACCGTAGACCGGTATCTCATTGAACTGCATGAAGTTACCGAAACGGTATAGGTAATAGAACCACTCACCGCCCAGACAACTGCCACCGACTGTAGGCTGGCAGTAGTCCTTGATCTTGACCATTACCGTCAACCAAGGCTCACCTTCAAGCGCGCTAAATTCCGCTGGCGGCGGCTCTTGCGTACTGAAATTCTTCTTGATGACCACCGATCCGTAAGGCAACTGCGCGGTGTCAAAGTGCGCAGCTGGGTCGCGGCTAATCTGTTGGTTGAACGCGGCAGCCGCTGTGTCGTTGAGGAATACGGTGTTGTAGCGGCCGTGCATGGGCGTCATGCCCTGCACAGAGGCTAGCGCGCGAACGGTTGAGGCCTGCCGACTGCTGACCGAAACTGCGCCAAACGGCGCCTTTAGTACGGACAATCCCGGCTGAGCCAGATAGTCGAGATCCTTAAGGCAAACGTTTAACGTCTTCGCGCACAGGCCGGGGTTTGCACTGCAGGTTTTGGCATCCAAAGGCGGCTTGAGATTTCCATCCAGAAATGCGCAAGGATCGCTGTTGGTTGCGGCTAATGTTGTGCTCTGAGTCTGTGACGACTGTTGGCATGCGCTCAACCCTGCAATCAGGAACCAAGTCAGAATCGCTCTTATCCGCGACGCACGCATGCCTTACTCCCCAGTCGGCCTTAGTCATTTTGTAATACTTTGGAACGTGACTAGCATAGGCAGGGGTGTTGCAATTGGCAAGACGCAAACGCGGACACGCCCGTGCGCGCTCCCCAACGTTAGTCGGGGAGAAGGTGGGCTTTGCGATTAGCTAGGCGCTGTAGCCGAAATCCGATCGCCAGAAAGTCAATGGGATTCAGCCACATAATCGAGCTAGTTAAAGCGCTCCCAGAGCTCATTAAACTGCTCTTGAAAGTGCTCGACCTGATTCGGATCAGTCGTCGATACGATGTTCTCTTCGTTATAGCGACTGGCACTACGGGTCCAGTTGAAACTGCCGTTGAGCACTCGCTTACCGTCGAACACGGCAAACTTGTGGTGCATGTGCGCGCGGCTTTCGTCCAGCGCCATCGGGATACCCAACTCGCGCATCCGAACTATATCGCTGCCGCGGTCGGAGCTCTTGTCGTTATCGCTCACTATACGCACGGACACGCCGCGTTTATGCGCCTCAATAATCGCTTCCGTGATGCGGTCATCGGCAATCGTGAACACACAAATATCCAGCTGTTTTTTGCAGCTACGCAGATGATTAATCAGGGCGTTCCGACACTCATCACCGGGGCTAAACCAGACTTGGCTGTGCACCGCCACTTTGGTTTGCACCTTGTCGATCGTCTTCACAATCCCGGCCAGCCAACTAATCAGGGCAGGCATAGTTTGGTGGTACTCCGGGTCCCGCGCCCGCTCCTGCACCAAGCTAAACGCATGATTGCGGACCTGCCTAAGCTGATCACCACGCAGCGGCTGTTCCCCTAGCTGTTCGGCAAGTGAGCGCTTTTCGGCTGTGCTAAGCACATTGTCAGCAATGCTTTCATCGAGGTGTGCGAGCAACGATTTCATGGTGCAGGAAGACTCCTAGGCGACCGCAGCAGTCTACAGAAGTTGTAAGCACGACACCCCGTCCAGCAAATCCCCATCCTGAGGCAAGTTGGAGTGGCGTTACGAGAGGACAACCAGCGGCATCAACCCCTTTGCGGCCATCGTGCGTCGCAACGTTCAAGTCAGTGACAGCCAATCACGCTCTTATCTGGCTGTAATGCGTTTGCGTGATGGCCCGGTCTGCGTTATCGAACGGGTTGCACCGGACAACCGTCAGAACGAACGAGCCCGGGAAATCGCAGGCACGCGGTAACCTGCGCACTGCCGGAAGATCTAGCCCGTATCCGCACTGAGGAAAATCAATGAAGCCACTATCCATCTTCGCCCTGGCCGCTGTCCTGTTTAGCTGCGGCTTGCCTGCGGCTGCTCAAACCGAAGACGCAGATCCGTCCGCGACTGCCACACCCAGGTCAGGCGACCTAATGACCGGGCAAAGGCTCATCGAATTGGTGTCGCGCATCGATTCTGATTTGCAGGCCAGCGCTAACGGCGCCCGCTTCAAAGTCGATGACTACGAGCTGATGCTGGTGTTTGACGCCACGGCCAACCGCATGCGCCTGATGTCGCCGATCATTCAGGCAGAAGACCTGCAGCCCGAGCTAATGACACGCATGCTGCAGGCGAATTTCGATAGCGCTCTAGACGCACGTTACGCGGTTGCCAGCGACATCGTTTGGAGCATCTACATCCACCCGCTGGCAGAAATTACCGAAACGCAGTTCGCCAGTGCGCTCGCCCAAGTCATTACCGCAGCCGCAACGTTCGGCGGCAGCTTCAGTTCCGGCGCGTTGGTATACGGCAGTGGTGACAGCAACGAGCTGAACGAAAAACTGCTGCGCGAATTGGAGAAGCGGCTGCAGACGGAGGTCTAGCCCGGAGTTTCATGAGATTCGTCGCGAGAGCGTGAAAGATCGTGTTGTGGTGCGGTCCGCTTGCCTGGAGAGCGGCGAAGGCGTGTGAGCCGCGTAGCGGTGGTTTCATACGTCGAGTCGATCGTTAGGGAGCAGATCACGCCACGGCGCGCCCATTGTCACAAGTGAATGGGCGGCGGCCGCAGCAGAAGGTTCATGAAACTCTGGGCCAGAACACCCAAGCATCAGGGATCAGCCTGCGCGCGCCCGGATTCCAATGCGTCCCTAAGCCCCGGGTAGTCAGGATTCTCTTGCAACCAACGCATCGCTCCGTAAACCCGGTCGTAGCCGCTTGGATGGTCATAGAACAGCACCTCTTCCCAGTTCCCTGGGTGAATCTTGCGATAGGTCGACAGGCGCATCGCTACCGTCGCGAATCCATGTGGTTCGCCGGCCACGGCGAGTCCGAACGCATCGGCTTCGGCTTCGGCGGAGCGAATCACCGAGTTGGTGATCGGCGTGGCCAGCGTCATATAAACGGCGAACAGAGCCATGGCTAGCGGCAAACCGGCGGGATCAGCGCGCCCCTCCACCCCCCATCGAGCGCCGTAGCGTGAAAGCATTCGATCGAAGCAAAGATGTACAAACAGGTAGCCCACAGTCAGTACCAGTCCGAGATACACCACCAGCCGTACCGAGTGATTGAGGACGTAGTGGCCCATCTCATGCCCCATCACCGCGCGGATCTCCTGCGCTGAGGTGCGCTCCATCAGGTTGTCGTTAAGCGCGATTCGCGTCGTGCCGAACAAGCCAGAAACGTTCGCGCTAATGCGGGTCGTTTGCTTGGATGCGTCGAACACATAAACGTTGTCGGCCGGGATACGATGAGCACGCGCCATCGACAACACCGAATCGCGCAACTCACCGTCGGGCATCGCGGTATAGGTGTTGAACAGCGGTGCGATGAACACCGGCGCGATCAAGCTGACAAAGAGCAGACCGGCGACCGTTATGACACCAGCCCAAGCCCACCATGCGGCACCTGCGCGACGCACCGCGGC
>QIMA01000422.1 GCA_003233535.1 Rhodanobacteraceae bacterium | reverse complement strand
TGGCAGATCGGCGGCGTTCAATCCCGGCACCCCCATGTCAATCTCTACCTGCCCATCTTCCAACAAGGCGGTGCTTATGAGCCTGTTGGTCGTCTCAAGGGTCAGGCATCGCTTGCGGGTGAGCCCGACGTTCAACACAAAGCGTGCGAAGCAGCGCGCACCGTTCCCGCATTGCTCTGCTTCGGTGCCGTCAGCGTTGTATATATGAAAAAAGAAATCGGCATCGGGACGCGACGGCAGCTCCGCGATTAACAACTGGTCGAAGCCGATGCCGGTGTGTCGATCGCTAAGCGCCTTGATGCGCGCAGCGCTCAATTGAAAATTTTGTGAAACGCGATCGACGACCACAAAGTCGTTGCCCAGCCCGTGCATCTTGGTGAACTTTAACTGCACTGCTAACCTCAGGTCGGTGCCTGAGCGGCATCGCGCTGCCGCAAGGCAATGCGCTCCGGGCCGAGCATATCGGCCGTTGTCTCGCGGGCGCGGATGAGCCGCGCCTGGCCAGAGTCAACCAGAATCTCCGGCGCGCGCGGGCGCGAATTGTAGTTAGAAGCCTGCGCCATGCCATAGGCACCTACGGAGTGAATAGCGAGCAGCGCGCCTGGCGCCAGCGCCAGCCGGCGCTCTTTTGCTATGAAATCCCCTGTCTCGCAGATTGGCCCCACAAGATCCCAGGTAGATTCTGTAATGGCAGCGTCCGAGGTGTCTGTGGCGTCTGAGGTGGTGGGTTCAACGACCGACACATCGTGCCAGGCCTGATAAAGCGCCGGGCGCAACAAATCGTTCATAGCTGCGTCAATGATGGCAAAGTTGCGGTAGCCGGGCGCGGGCTTTGGTTTTAGGTACTCCACCCGCGTCAACAGCACACCTGCATTGCCGACGAGGAAGCGACCAGGTTCGATGATGAAGTGCAGGTTGCGATCTGCCAGGCTTGCAGCCATGGCGTTGCCGTACTGTTGTGGGTCAAGGCCCGGAGTGTCGTCGTAGCTGATGCCGAGCCCGCCACCCAGGTCGAGGTGCGCGATGGGTATACCTTCAGCCGCGAGCAGATCGACCAGCTCGAGCAGATTGGCCAGTGCATCGCGGAAAGGTTCGAGGCTGGTGATCTGCGACCCTATGTGGCAGTCGATGCCGCGAACATCGAGCAACGGACTGGCCGCGGCATGCCTGTACAGCTCAAGGGCCAGATCTGCGGGCACGCCAAACTTGTTTTCTTTTAAGGCTGTCGAGATGTAGGGGTGAGTTTTGGCGTCCACTTCAGGGTTGATGCGAATCGAAATCGGCGCAACGCGATTGAGCACCGCCGCGCGCTCTTCGATGCGAACCAGCTCAGCCGCGCTCTCGACGTTGAAGCAGCCGATAGCCACCTTCAGGGCCAGATCAATTTCGTCGACGCGTTTGCCGACGCCGGAGAACAATACCTTAGCGGGGTTGCCGCCTGCTTCGAGCACACGCACCAATTCGCCACCCGACACTATGTCAAAGCCCGCGCCAAGGTCGCCGAACAGTTGCAGAATGGCCAGGCTTGGATTCGCCTTAACCGCGTAATAGATGCTGTGGGGGATGTTGGCTAGCGCGCCCGTAAGTTTTGCGTACTGCGCTCGGCAGTGGCTCGCCGAATAAACAAAACAAGGCGTGCCGTAACTCTGTGCAAGGGCGCTGAGGCTAACGCCATCCAGCTCCGTCGGAGAATCGGCCAAAATTGGCTGCGCGCCACTCAATTACCTGACAGCCCGCTGCGCTGGGCCTGTTCCTGGGGCAACTCCAATGGTCCGGTCTGACCGCAGGTTGCCACGAATGAAGTCAGCAATAAGAGCAATAGCCATCGCATAGGTGCGCAACATCAGCCACAGGGCCCGCAAGTATAGCGGCAATAAAGGCTAAAACTCAGCGAGCTTGTGCCGGGCGCGAGCGATTGCAGCCGCCACCTGGGCGGGTGCCGTGCCGCCAAAATGGTCACGCGCATTGACCGAACCTGACAGGGTAAGCACTGCAAAGACGTCTTCGCCGATCGCCTGGTTGAAGCGTTGCAGCTCTGTCAGCGTCAGCTCGCTCAAGCTGCGTTTGGCCTCGATAGCAAATGCCACGGCCTGGCCGACACACTCGTGGGCGTCGCGAAAGGCGACACCCTTAACTACCAGGTAGTCGGCGAGGTCGGTTGCGGTAGCAAAACCCGCTTCGGCCGCAGCCGCCATTGTGGCCTTGTTGACAGTCATCTCAGCTAACAGGCCGGTCATTGCCGTTAGGCAGTCGCGCAGCGTGTCGATGCTGTCGAACAGGGGTTCTTTGTCTTCCTGGTTGTCCTTGTTGTAGGCCAGCGGTTGGCTCTTCATTAGAGACATCAACCCGAAGAGGTGCCCGGCTACGCGCCCGTACTTGCCTCGAATGAGTTCCGGAACGTCTGGATTTTTTTTCTGCGGCATGATCGATGAGCCGGTGCAGTAGCTGTCTGATAGCTCGATAAACCCAAACTGCTGGCACGACCAGAGCACCAGTTCTTCACACCACCGCGAGAAGTGCAACATTGTCATGCTCGCACAGGCGCAGAACTCGATGGCAAAGTCGCGGTCGCTGACGGCATCCAGCGAGTTCTCGCAGATGGCCGCAAACCCCAGTTCGCGGGCAGTCTGGTCGCGATCGATAGGAAAGGTGGTGCCGGCGAGTGCCGCAGCGCCTAACGGCGAGTGATTGGTGCGTTTGCGACAGTCGGCCAGGCGCTCGCGGTCGCGTAGCAGCATTTCGAACCAGGCCAGCAGGTGATGGCCAAAGGTGATGGGCTGGGCGGTCTGCAGATGCGTAAAGCCGGGCATCACTGTGCTTTTATGCTGCTCTGCCTGGTTGAGGAGGGTCGCCAGCAATTCATCGATTTGCGCGGTCAGTGCGTCGATGGCGGCGCACATATACAGACGAATATCGGTGGCCACTTGGTCGTTGCGCGAGCGCCCGGTGTGAAGTTTTTTGCCCGTCTCGCCTATAAGCTGGGTGAGGCGTGCCTCGATGTTCATGTGCACGTCTTCGAGGCCAACCGACCAATCGAATTTTCCGTCTTCGATCTCTTGACGAATACTGCCCAAGGCGTTGACGATGTCGTCTCGCTCGGCGACCGTCAGAACGCCCACTTGGCTGAGCATGTTGGCATGCGCAATTGAGCCTGCAATATCCTGGGCATAGAGCCGCGCGTCGAATCCTACCGAGGCGGTAAATTCTTCTACGAAACTGTCGGTGTCAGCTGTAAAGCGGCCACCCCAGAGTTTGCTGTCGTTAGTCATAACTCCAAGCTCGCGTAATTCGGTCGAAAGTATAACAATGCCCACTTTCTTAACCACCTTGAGGTGAGCGACTGAGCGACTCGGGCTCCAACTCAGACAGATCGCCAAGGCTCGAAGGCCGCTCGGATCATTTTCAGATCCCAGAGCTGTGCAATGTAACGGCCCTGACGATTGTCATTCTAGTCGCACAACTGCTGGTGCTGGTGTTGTTGCTCGCAGGCGCTGACATTTCCTGGGCCAGGCTCGCGCTGCTGTCACTGTTTGTGCAGTGGGTGGCGCTTACCAGTGCTGGCTTGTTGTGTTTCGCGCGGCCATTGCTCGCGCGGCTGAGCCTGCTGGGTGGGGCCGCGCTCGCCTTTGGCATAGTAATGGCTGCGACCTTGACGGTGGGTATTATCAGCGAGCGAGTCGTTGCCGGTAGCGAGCTGAGCGCGGCCAATGATTGGCAGCCCATCGCTCGCCAGCTTGCCGTCGCCGGCATTATTGCGGGTATGGTGCTGCGCTATTTCTACGTACAGCAGCGCCTGCGGGAGCAGGAACGCTCAGAGCTGCAGGCGCGAATTCAGGCGCTGCAGTCGCGCATTCGCCCGCACTTCTTATTCAACAGCATGAACATCATCGCCAGCCTGATAAGCATAGATCCCGAAACGGCCGAGTCGGTAGTTGAGGACCTTGCGGCGCTGTTCCGCGCCAGCCTCAACGACGTCGGCAACCAGGTACGACTTACCGAAGAGATAGCCTTGTGTAAACGCTACGTGCGCATCGAAGGGCTGCGCCTTGGCGATCGGCTAGAGATGGATTGGCAGATCGAGGCCACGCCCGCGTCGGTGCGGATCCCTCTATTAACCCTGCAACCGCTGCTCGAAAATGCGATTTATCACGGCATCCAGCCGCTCCCCCAAGGCGGGCTGATTCGGCTGCGCCTCTGGTACGCTGATGAGACGGTCAATGTCGAGATAAGCAATCCTCTGCCCGAGGCTCAATACAGCAACGCCAGCGAAGGCAATAAGATGGCGCTCAACAACATCCGCTCACGCCTGCACGCACTCTATGGCCCGCGCGCTAAACTCGAAACCGAGTCTTCTAGCGCAGATGCGAGCCTGTTTGTCACCACCTTGAGTTATCCTTATCCCGTTGATTGATGCTGGCTGCAGCCCCGTACTCCAATGCAAAAACTGAAATGCAAATACTGATCGTCGATGACGAACAATTGGCCCGGGACCGGCTCACTCGCATGGTCGAAGACTTAGATGGCCATCGGGTTGTCGGCGAGGCGCGCAACGGCGTGCAGGCGGTCGAGATGGCAAGCCATGAACGACCCGACCTGGTGCTGCTGGATATTCGTATGCCGGGCATGGATGGCCTGGAGGCGGCGCGCCATCTGCTCGATCTCGAAGAGCCTCCTGCGGTCGTGTTCTGCACCGCCTACGAAGAGCATGCAATTGAAGCCTTTGATGTGCAGGCGGTGGGCTATTTGCTGAAACCCGTGCGCAAAAACGACCTTGCGCGCATTCTGAGTGCGGTGCACCGCCTCAACAAGGCTCAGCTTGCCGCCCTGCATGATGGTGGCGCGACGCGCCGATCCCACATATCTGCCCGCACCCGCCGGGGGATCGAGCTGGTGCCTTTGCACGAGGTCTGCTATTTCCAGGCCGACCAGAAATACGTGACGGTGCGCCACGCTGGCGGGGAACTCATAATCGATGAGACGCTGCGGGATCTAGAGCGAGAGTTCGAGGCGCTGTTCATCCGCATCCACCGTAATGCGTTGGTCTCGAGCAGGGCGATC
>QIMA01000336.1 GCA_003233535.1 Rhodanobacteraceae bacterium | reverse complement strand
CATGAAGCTGGCGCGCCCCATCGGCTGCTCTGGCTCTTTTATCTTGAATTTGGGCTCCACGCTAGGCAGCGGGTCGGGTTCACGCGCAGCAAAAACGGCTCGCCCCTCGGTTGGCGTAGGTCCGGTGTCGCCCTCTACTGTGGCCTCGAGCTGGAATTTGGCGATCTTCTCGGCCCACCCGTCATCTGCAGGTTTCTCATCGACCGGTTCCGGCGACGATTCGGTTTCGGCGTCAGATATCGCCCAACTCGGCGCATCCGGTGGCGCGTCCGGTTCAGGTGGCAGCGGTGGCGGCGCGGTTGGTTCAGCCCCCACGACTGCGGACACTGGATCACCACCGATGTCGAAACTAGCGCGCCCTGCGACTTGTGACTTCAACTCAGGCTTGTCGTCTGCGTCCGCGTCTGTACCAATGCTAAAGCTGGCTCGCCCTTCGCTGGCAGCCGGCTCGCTGATCTTGAATGGCGCTGGCGACGACGATTGCTCAGCCGCTACCGGTTCAGCCAGCGCCGCAATCGCCGAGGCGTCGCTGTCGCCTAGATCTGCGCCGGTCTCGGCAAAGATTCTTGAGATTGGCTTTTCTGGCAACGCTTCCTGCTGCGCCAGTGTCAGGCTCGCCGCCTTGGCGAACAGCAATTTGATCGAGTTGATCCAGCGATTGGCTGCTGGCGGCGGCTGCGGAGGACCCGCGGACGGAGCGGCGGTCGGTCTGCGCCCCTTAGACAGACCGTGAGCGGACTTTACCGCCTCGATTGCCAACCGATCCCAGCGCAAAAAGTGCGTATCGGGAACGATGATCCAGTCCATGCTCGGCCCTTCCCGACCCATCGGATCCCAGAACCGTGCGCCGGGCAGCGCCAGGGCCTGCAGGCGCACGCGCCCGTTCAGCAAGAATGCCGCCCAGCCTTGATGAAAGTAGACGAACGCATGGCCGTTAAGCAGCGCGCACGGCTTGCCATACAGCGTGCCGCTGGTAGCGCTGTGCGAACGCACCATGTAGTCACGAATCGTGTCGAAGCGCGTTCGCGCATTGGCCATCGAATTCCCCTTAACGTGGGATCGCGCACTCAGTGCCGCCGTTTTCTAGCCTGGTGATCGATGATCGCGACAGCCATAACTGGCGTTACGCCGACTGCTCTGCCTACCTACCGGGCCGAATCTGATCGGAACACTGTTCACCCAAACCACAGAACTCCGCATACACCTGCGTCCAATCCTAGACCGTGCGTCTCCGTCGGCCAAGCGTGGCGCATCCCTTCACCAGCGTACGTCGAATAGTTCACAACGTGGAAGCACGAATCCTAACCCGAAAAGCTGCGTACACATGTAGAGGCTTTGTTGCTGCCTTCACGTTCAAAGTGTACCATTTCAGTCCTATATAAATTTAGGCCCAGACATGTTCAGACTCAACAAGCTGTCGGACTACGCCACAGTGGTGATGACGCTGTTGGCAACCGACCCTGAACGCCTGTGCGGCGCGCCGGAGATCAGCGAGCGTGCGCGGCTGGAGCAACCGACGGTTTCGAAGCTGCTCAAGCTGCTAGCCAAGGCTGATTTGCTCGATTCGGTGCGCGGCGCCCACGGCGGCTATCGGCTGTCGCGCGCAGCGCAGGAGATCAGCGTCGCCGACATCTTGGTCGCTATCGAAGGCCCGTTTGCAATAACCGAGTGCGGCATGCGCCCGGGCCAATGCAGTCACGAAACGCACTGCCAGGTGCGTGGCAACTGGCGCAAAATTGGATTCGCCATCGAGACCGCTCTTCGAGCGGTGACGCTGGCAGATATGGTGGCCCCGGCGCAAGGATGGACGCCGAAGGTAACGGTCGAACGCGCGGCCCCTGAGCCCAGCGCGTCTATGGAGCTAAACACATGAATGAGGTAATGACCCGAACCAAGCCTGTGGCGGATACGCCGGAAGCCATCACCGCACACTTGCGGCGTCGCTACGAAGCGGGTTTCATCACCGATATCGATTCGGAGATCATCCCGCCGGGGCTCAATGAGGAAGTCATTCGGCTGATTTCGGCGAAGAAGAAAGAGCCGGAATGGCTCACTGATTGGCGTCTGGCAGCCTATCGTCATTGGCTGACTATGACCCCGCCGAATTGGGCGCAGCTGGAAATCGCAGCAATCGACTTCCAGGCAATCAGTTACTTCGCGCAACCGCGCAAGAATCAGCCAAAGTCGCTGGACGAGGTCGACCCGAAGCTGCTCGAAACCTTCGAAAAGCTCGGCGTGCCGCTGCACGAGCGGGCGCGACTGGCCGGCGTGGCGGTCGACGTGGTGTTTGATTCGGTCTCTGTGGGTACGACCTTCCAAAAAGAGTTGAAAGAAGCCGGCGTGATCTTCTGCAGCTTTTCCGAAGCGGTGCGCGAGCACCCAGAGCTGGTGCGCAAGCACCTGGGCAGCGTCGTACCCACCGGTGATAACTACTTCGCCGCGCTGAATTCAGCCGTGTTCTCCGATGGCAGCTTCGTGTTCGTGCCTAAAGGCGTGCGCTGTCCGATGGAGCTATCGACCTATTTCCGCATCAACGCCCGCGACACCGGTCAGTTTGAGCGCACCCTGATCATCGTCGAAGACGGCGCCAAAGTGAGCTATCTGGAAGGCTGCACCGCACCGATGCGCGATGAGAATCAGCTGCATGCGGCGGTGGTAGAACTAGTCGCGATGGAAGAAGGCGAGATCAAGTACTCGACCGTGCAGAACTGGTATCCGGGCGACGAAAACGGCGTCGGCGGTATCTACAACTTCGTTACCAAGCGTGGCGACTGTCGCGGTGACCGCTCGCGAATTAGCTGGACCCAGGTGGAAACCGGTTCGGCGATCACTTGGAAATACCCCAGCTGCGTGCTGCGCGGCGACGACAGCGTGGGCGAGTTTTATTCAGTCGCACTCACCCATCATCGCCAGCAGGCCGACACCGGCACCAAGATGATTCATCTGGGCAAGCGCACGAAGAGCAAAATCATCGCCAAGGGCATTTCCGCCGGTCGCGGCCAGAACACCTATCGCGGCCTGGTGAAAATGGACAAGACTGCAGAGCTGGCGCGCAACTACACTCAGTGCGACAGCCTACTGATCGGCAAGAGCTGCGGCGCGCACACCTTCCCCTACATCGAGGTTAAGCACCCCAGCGCGATCGTCGAGCACGAGGCCACGATCTCGAAGATTTCCGACGACCAGATGTTCTACTGCCGCTCGCGTGGGATCAGCGAGGAAGACGCGGTGAGCCTGATCGTTGACGGCTTCTGCAAGCAAGTCTTCCGCGAGCTGCCGATGGAGTTCGCGGTGGAAGCGAAGAAGCTGCTCGAAGTCAGTTTGGAAGGTGCGGTGGGGTGAACATGATCAAGAATTTTCACGTCGCTGGGACTGTTCGTATCCTTAAAGGTGCAGAAATTGATAAGGACGATTCCAGCCTCCGGTACTGGCTGAGCCAAACTGTCGAAGATCGTCTCGCGGCAGTCGAACAGATTCGTTCCGAATTCCACGCCTGGAGGGGCCTCGATGAGTCCAGATTTGAAAGAACTGGTCGCCTTATTGCAATCCCATAAGGTCAGATTCTTGGTCTCTGGCGGGCACGCGCTCGCGGTCCACGGACACCCGCGCTACACCAAAGACCTGGGCCTGTGGCTGGCCAAAGACCGAACCAATCTTGAGCACGTTCGCGCGGCTTTAATTGAATTCGGATTTGGCGAGATAGCCGACGAGATGTTGTCACTAGAGCACGGCCGCGCCATGGTGCAACTCGGGCGCGAGCCCAACCGCATCGACTTGCTGAACTTTGCCTCTGGACTGGATTTTGAGCAGGCTTGGTCGAACCGAGTCAGTGCTTTGTTTGCAGGCTTGCAGCTCGATTTCCTGGGCCTCGAGGACCTAAAGACCAACAAACGCGCTGCCGGGCGTCTTAGTGATCTGGCCGATCTAGAGCGTCTAGGCGAAACCGTGGACTCCGCGCAGGCGGCGGCCGCGGTCAAAAAAAACCAAAGCTAACGGTCCGCGACAGCAGACCTTCCCCACATATGTAGGTAAAGAGCATGTTGAAGATCGAAAACCTGCACGTCCGCGCCGGCGATAAGCTGGTACTCAAGGGCGTTAATCTGCACGTCAAAGCCGGTGAAGTGCACGCCATCATGGGCCCCAATGGCTCCGGCAAAAGCACCCTGGCACACGTTCTCGCCGGCCGCGAAGGCTATGCAGTGGTCGAAGGCTCGGTGAGCTATCGGGACCAGGATCTGCTCGAGCTGGAACCCGAAGAACGCGCGGCGAGCGGCGTTTTTCTGGCCTTTCAATATCCGGTGGAGTTGCCTGGTGTGAACAACACCTACTTCCTGCGTGCAGCGCTCAACGCGCAGCGCAAGGCGCGCGGTGAGCCGGAGATTGATGCGCCCAGCTTCCTGCGTTTGGTGCGCGAGAAGCTGAACGTGCTGCATTTGCCGGACGACTTGCTGCAGCGCGCAGTCAACGCCGGATTCTCTGGCGGTGAAAAAAAGCGCAACGAGATATTCCAAATGGCCGTGCTCGAGCCGACTCTGGCGGTGCTTGATGAGACCGACTCCGGCCTGGATATCGACGCAATCAAGGTGGTCGCCGCCGGCGTCAACGCGCTGCGTGCGGCAGACCGCGCCTTTGTCGTGATTACCCACTACCAGCGCCTACTCGACTACATCGTGCCCGAATTTGTGCACGTCCTGGCTGACGGCCGGATCGTCGAAAGTGGCGACAAGTCTCTGGCCCTGCAGCTCGAAGCGCACGGCTACGGCTGGATCAAGGAGCGACAGCTAGTCGAAGCCGGAGTACAGGCATGAGTTCGACTCTACTTGCCCAGCTCAGCGAGGGCCTGCGCGAGCGTTTGCAGCAAACACCAGATCCGCTAGCAGCCGAGGCGTTGGCGATTGCCGAAGCCAGCGGATTACCCGAAGCGCGAACCGAAAGCTGGCGCTATTCGTCGCTGCGCTTGATGCAGCGCGCCCTGCGGCCGAGTGAATCCGCAGCGCAGCCCGGCGCAGCGCTCGATTTGGCCTGTGTGAAACCGGGCGACGAGGGTGCACCAGCCTGGGTGCACACGCCGGCTGCCCA
>QIMA01000140.1 GCA_003233535.1 Rhodanobacteraceae bacterium | reverse complement strand
GTAGTGGTTCATACACCCGACTGAGGAAAAGTCGCTGGGCGATCAAGGGCCTAGCGAGGGCGCGTGAAGTTTATGAAACATCCGGGCTAGCAGTGTCGTCACTGTTGCTGGCGCTCCAGTCGCGCATTGATTGCGCTCAGTTCCGAAGCCAAGTTATGGCCGACTTCATCGAGCTGATTCCGCACTCCTAGAGACTCGTGGGCGATATTAAGCGCCGCAAGCACAGCAACCCGCTCGATGCCGAGAATTTTCGACTGGCCGCGAATTTCGCGCATTTTGGTGTCGACTAAGGCAGCGGCCTGCAGCAGGTCAGCGCGTTCGTCGGGCGTGCAGGAAACGCGATACTCGCGGTCCAAGATATGCACAGTTACCGGATCGCGCTGATCACTCACCCGACGTCTCCAGCGCTCGCAAACGCGTGATCATCGCTTCCACACGAGTGCGCGCCTGCTCGTTCTTCGCCAGCAAACCAGCCTTTTCCTGACCAAGTTGATTGTGCGCATCACGTAACGCATTAAGTTCCGTGCGCAGCTGCTTGTTTTGCTCCACCAGTACATCGACTTTGCCCAATAGCAGGTCGAGTTCGGTTCGGATCGCGTTTGGTAGTGCCATGGCCACACTATAGGCTGTGAGTCGGCGTCATTGTACAGAGCCTAGCCGGGATTCAGCGTTTCAGTTACGCCTTTGCCCGACCATTCGCGTAAGTCATGTCCCGCTGCATTTTGGTATAGGCGCAGGTCAAACAGCGGCAAGATGGTCATTAGGTGATCGAACAGATCGCCGCGTACGCGCTCATGCTCCAACCATACGATGGTGCGGGTAAAGCAATAGATCTCGATTGGAATGCCGCTCGGCGCCGGGTCGAGCGTGCGGACTAAGCGGGTGCGCTGCGGATGGATGTCCGGATGGTTTTCGATGTAGGCCTGGGCATAAGCGCGATAGGTGCCGATGTTGGTTAGCCGGCGGCCGTTAGGCCAACGTTCGTCATGCGCATTGCGGTCAGCGTTGTATTGCTTCAATTCTTCGAGCTTGCGCTCTAGGTAGGGCTTGAGTAAATCTAAGCCGAGTAGGCGTTCGACGTCTGCCGGTTCGAGGAAGCGAATGCTGCTCTGATCGATCAACAGTGATCGTTTCACCCGGCGTGCCCCGCCCTCGCTCATGCCGCGCCAGTTGCGGAAGGAATCGGTGATTAACCGCTGGGTCGGGATCGTCGTTATGGTCTTGTCCCAGTTCTGCACCTTGACCGTGTGCAGCGCGATGTCGATCACGTCGCCGTCGGCCTTCAGGTCCGGCATTTCGATCCAGTCACCGACCCGAACGATGTCGTTGGACGCAATTTGCACGCTAGCCACCAGCGACAGCAGCGTGTCCTTGAAGACCAGCAGCAGTACGGCGGTCATCGCGCCCAGGCCACTTAACAGCAGCAGCGGCGAGCGCTCGATCAGGATCGAGACGATGAGCACTGCCGAGACCAGGAAAACCGCAAGCTTTGCTAGCTGTAGATAGCCCTTAATGGGCCGCAGACTGGCATTTGTGTCGCCGCTGTTGTGCATCACGTGCACTGCTGATAGCGCGCCGCTACAGGCCAGCGCGGCGGTCAACACCATGTAAGCGGTAGCCACATTCCGGCCGACCGTGACCAAGGCCGGGTCCAAGTGCGGAATCAGCGGCAGGGTCAGCTGCGCAAACGCGGCCGGCACTAAGTGCGCCAGACGAGCAAACACCTTCTGTTCGATCAGCGCGTCGTCCCATAGCGTGCTCGTACGTTCGGCAACGTGGGCTACGCCGCGGATCAGCCAACGCTGAAAGAGGTAGTCGATCAGCCAGCAGGCCAGCGCTAGCAGCGCTAAGCCGGTCAGGGTTGCCGCCCACGTGTATGTGTCAAAGAATGTAGTAATTGGTGTGAAGTCCATAAGCGTCGTCGATAATGCGGTTAGCTGAGTGCTGAAAGCCGCTGATGCGGAGCGCTGGAAAGGCTTGGCTTCCCCACGCAGGATTGCAACCATAGCTCAAGAAAGGGTGGTTTTTGTCCCACAGGAAGGTTTTTAGACCATGGAGTTGGCTACACTCAGGCAAGTCCTGGTGTACCTCGTAGGCTTGCTCGCCTGTTTTGGCCTGTGGACCTTCGTGATCTATTGGTTACACCGCTGGTCTCACGTACACCATCGCCTCAACCCGCTGTGGTGGATTCACCGGGCGCACCACGCAGAGCCTTATCTGCGCGAAGATTCCCATCCGAAATGGCCAACGCTGGGTCAGTTTCTATTCTGGTTGGGCGGATTTCGCTTGTCTTTGGACGTGGTTTTGGTCATGACCTTGCCGCTGCTGGTCATCGCTTGGCTATGGCCGAAATACGCTGTGCCGCTGCTGCTGTTTCATTACTTCTACGAGGTTTTCTTGAGCGAGTCGGTGTTAGATCACAACCCGCGCATCACCAACCGCCTGACACGCTGGTTCGCCTGGGGAGACTTCCATCTTCATCACCACGTCAATTTGAAGAAGAATTACGGGCTCATGCTGGGGCTCTGGGATTTTCTCTTCGGCACCGCTGAAGCGCCCGCAGCGGGGGCGAGCTTGGCCCGAATTCAAGCACGCTTGCAACGCCTGGAGCGAACTAGAAGAGTGGCCGAAAGCGCGCGCAAATCACCCGCTAAGTCCAACGTGGGAGGGCTTTCCAGTGCCTGAACAAGGCCAGTCGTTCAAGGATCTGGAGCCAGTTGCCTACCGCATTTTCCCCTTGCGGGAGGCCATCGCCGTGGGCGTGGTGGTGTTCTTGGCGATCTTTTTAACCACGTACTTCATTTACGCTCGCGCAATCGAGGCGCAGAAAAGTGAAATTCGCCAATCGCTGCTGCGAACGGCATCGGTGGTCCGTACCTTGGTTGACCCTGAGCAGCACCGTCAATTCACCAAGCCCGAAGACGAATTCACTACCGCCTATCAGCAGGCGTTAGCTCCGCTAATAGCTGCGAAGAAGGCTGATCCACAAATCACCTATCTCTACACCGCAGTGATGGGCAAAGACGGCAAAGTCTATTTCATCTACGACGTAACCCCCACGCCCACTGACCCGAACGTTGAAGACACGTCTGTAGCGCTGATGGAGGAGTACACCGAAGCGCTGCAGAATCCGCAGATCATGGAGGCGCTGCAAGAGCAGACCACCGTTGTTTCGAACGATTTCTATTTCGATCAGTGGTGCCAAGATGGCTGCATTAGCGGCTACGTGCCGCTATTGGACGCGGAGAACCAGTTCTATGGCGTGCTCGGTCTCGATATTCAGTCACCTGACTATTTTGCTCGGCTGCAGCCCATCCGCCGCGCCACAGCGAGAGCGATGGTCACCGGCTTCTTCGTCGCATTCATCACCGGATCGATGATCTGGTTCCTGCGTCGTTTCATTTTGATAGTCAATCAACGCCGGTTCGCGCTGTATGAGCGGGCGGTGCGGCGCAGCATCGATGCGCAGCCCACTCCACGCGCACAGACGCTAACGCAGGCTAACGGGAAAACGGGTGTCTAAACTGGAGGTGGTCAAAGCACTAAGTGGTGCCCAGAAGGCGGTTGCCCTCGCGGTCATCGTTAGCGCAACTTTTCTGATATCCGTTTCAGTCGGGGTGAATGCGGTGGTGTTCCCGACGGCACTGGAGTCGTACGGCGCCAGCAACACGGTGATCGGTTTGGTGATGGCGATCGAGTTCGTCTCGGTGTTCGCTATCTCATTTGGCCTGGGTCGGATCTTGCGGGTCACTAGCCTGCGCACCGGCCTGTTGCTGTCGGCACTGTTCCGTTTACCCAGCCTGATCTTGCTTGCCTATTTCACCGACATGCCGATGTGGCTGTTGTTGGTGTTCGTTCACGGTATCGGCAATTTCCTCAATCAGATCCTGCTCCAAACCTGGATCAATTCGCTCCCATTTGAGCGCTCGCGGGGCCTTTCTATGGCCTTGTTCGGCACCTCCATCTCGCTCGGTTTGGCCTGCGGGCCGGTGCTGCTGCAGCTGCTTGATTCGGTGTCGGATTCGATTGCCGATCTGGTGCCGCTGATTGATCAAGTTGTCCTCAACTACCTCAATTTGGCCCGTCCTGAAGCGGTCCAGACCAGTACGCAAATCAACCTGATCGCGTCGGCGATGATCACCACTTTGGCCGCGCTGCCAACGCTGCTGGGCGGGTTCTTGATTCCCAAGTTCCGGATGACTAAAAGCAGCAATATTCCTCAAGCCGTGCGTCAAGCCCCGGCCATCATGTTCGCTGTCGCAGTGAGCGGCGTCTCGATTCTCGGCGTGCAGTCCTTCATTACTCTCTATGGTTTGAGCAATAACCTAACCCTGGAGCAGGCGTCTCTGCTGCTGACCGCCTTCATGTTGGGGTCGATCCTGCTCGAAGTGCCGACGGCCTGGGTCTCGGACTTCTTTGATCGACGCTACGTGATGATGGTGCTGGTCTTCCTCAGCCTGATCTGCGCTGCGTATTTGCCCATCGCGATCTACACACCGCACTTGGCATGGGGGCTGTTGTTCCTGTGGGGCGGGGTGATTGGCGGTCTATATAGCGTATGTTTGGCGATGACCGCTGAACGTTTTAGTGGCGAAAACTTGATCAGCGCCAACGCTGCGTTCTCGATTATGGACAATATTGGTGGGATGATCGGGATACTCTTGATCGGCGTATGCATGGACTTGTTTGGATCTGATGGCTTGCCCTACGTAATTATGTTGGCTGGCGTCGTCTATTTCTCGTTCGCGCTAACGCGATATCAGGTGCGTTGAGCGTTGCTGCCTAAGGAGTCCGTTGCTGACGTGAATGGCCACCCAGAACTTGTTCGAATCGATCAAGACGGCGGCAGGCCGGTGGTTTCGGGCAGCTTTGGTTTAGTCGGTTTTCGCAGCGATTTCGGCCACTGTTCAACGACAGCAGATCTGTTTGCGCAGATGATCACCTCGGCGATGGGTGCCTACGGTGGCAACGCGGATGATCTGCCCACGGTACTCAACGAACTGCTGGAATGGGGCTTTCGTAGTGCTGCTGATGAAGGCGAAATGGTCTTGCGGGTCGCAGAACAGGGGTCCTCACTGCGGTTGAG
>QIMA01000248.1 GCA_003233535.1 Rhodanobacteraceae bacterium | reverse complement strand
GTGCTCACGTGTGGCAGCAGCGCCAAATAGCGCTGATAGACCGCATCCCAGTCATTACCGTGCATACCGGCGTCGTAAAACCAGTCGCGCAGTATCCGCCAGCCGTCGCGAAACATCTGCGCCCATTCGGCCTGCGGATCGACCCGCAGCTGCATCTTGTCCATGTCCAACTTGGCTTTCAGGTCGGTCTTCCACTTGGCATCGGCAAGCACGTAGCTGTTGTCGGCCTGCGCCAACAGCAGCTTCTTGCCGTTGCCCGATAGCGCATAGCCATTTACCCCAGCTGCGACGAGATCAGCCTTGTTCTCGGCGAGCTTGTAGAACTGCAGTTCCGGCGGCGTGCCCTGAGCGCCAGCGGATTGGTAGTACAGGCCGCTCTCCGAGGCCAGCAAGCCACCGTAGTTGCCACCCGGCACTTTCAGCGCCACGGTGCGCTCGATTAGGCCGTCGAAATCGATGCCTAAATCGGCAGCTTTTTCGTCCTTGTCTTCTTTGTCTTTTTTGCCGTTCGCACTGGGCGCTTTGATCTCGTCGCTCAAAGGCTTAACTGCCGGTGCTACGTCGTCGCGCAGTGCCGCCGCGAACAGCTTCTGCGCGCGCACATAGATGTAGTCGAACTCCACCGCCTCGAATTCCAGATTAAAGTCACGGTCGGAGGTGAAGTACAGATAGCGACCCTTGGGATCGAAGGCCGGGTTAGCGGCGTTGTAGTCGGCTTGCGTGGCCGCGTATTTGCGCTTGGAAACGGTGTCATATAGCCACACTTGGCCGATGCCGGCAGCGTTGGTTAGCACGTAGGCCAAGGCCTTGGAGTCCGGTGACCAGACGTAGACGGTGATCTCGTTACCGGTATCGGTTTGGTCCACTTCAACCGTGCTGCCGCTGGCCACATCGACGTAGCGCAGGCGCAGCTTCTTATCGGCATAGGCCAAGCGCTTGCCGTCCGGCGACCAAACCGGCGGGAAACGCCAGATGTCGCCGTCGCTGGTCAACCTGCGCGGCGTGCCGCTGCCGTCCGAAGCACGAACGTAGATCTCGTATTCGCCGCTGGCATCGGACAAGTAGGCGATCTGCTGGCCGTCAGCTGACAGGGCCGCGGAGATTTCGCGCGCATTCGGCGTGTTGCTGATATTGCGCGGTACACCGTGTTTGGCCGGCACCGTGAATAGCTCACCGCGAGCGGCAAACAGCGCGCGCTCGGCATTTGGCGCCAGATCGAAGCTCTGCACCTGCGCAGCCGCTTTGACAAAGCGCGGCATCGCTGCTGGACGGTCGTCAGAGACGCTGATGTTCAAGCGCTGCGTGTTGCCAGTGCTCGGCTGATGCAGCCACAGCGCGCCGCCGTTCTCAAACACCACGCCATCCGGACCACCGCTGGGCCAGAGCACGTCGTACTCAGTGAACTCGGTAACTTTTTGCGCTTCGCCACCAGTGGCGGGCATCGAGTATAAATTCAGCGTGTACTCGCGATCTGAACTGAAGTAGATCCGGTCACCGATCCAGGAGGGTTGGTTGTCGGTCGCCGGATTGTCGGTCAGCTGTACTGAGGTGTTAGCGCTCAGATCATAGATCCACACTTCCTGCGCACGGCCACCGCGATGACGCTTCCAGGTGCGGAATTCGCGATCAATCGGCGTGTATACGTATTTGCTACCGTCCGGGGAGAGTGAACCGCCGCCGGTTTCCGGAACCGCCAAAGGCGTTTCCATGCCGCCTGCTGCGGGGACCAAATAGGGCCGCCCACCACGCTGCCCCCAGGGCACCCTATTCATTCGCACCAGCACGCTTGTTCCGTCCGGCGTCCAGTCCAGGACGCGGTTGTCCGAGCCACCGCGCGGCGGCATTACACCAACATCGCTGCGATAGGTGAGCTGGCGCGGCTGGCCGCCGGCACTGGGCATCACCCACACCTGTCGAGTGCCGGTGTACTCAGCGGAGAAAGCGATCCAGCGACCGTCCGGGGAGAACTTGGGGAACAATTCTTCGCCACTGTGGCTGGTAAGACGGGTGGCGCGGCCGCCGTTGCGCGGGGCGACGTAGATGTCACCGCCGTGAACGAAACTGACTTGGGTTGCCGAGAGGTCTGGGAAGCGCAACAAAAGCGTCCCAGTGTCTTGCGCCGAGGCAATCGGCGACAGCGCCAAGAGCATGGCGACTAGGATCGGTGCGAATAGGCGCAAGGGAATCTCCACCGGGTAGGGGGCGGTGATTATAGGCACCTTGCAGCACAATGCCCTGTGTCATTGGTCGCACCCGGTCGCTCATACGTAGCGAGCGGCAGCTTTCAGCATGTCCTGACCCATTTGAGGGGACTGTGCAAAGTGCAAATCTGGCTCGCGAACGCGCGAAATAGCGCGACTGGAGCTGCTTCGGCCTCGCATTCGAGCGCTGCATAGGCAATTCGGGCTGGCTCAGCCGGCGAAGTCATGGGAAAATGGCCGACTTCGAGCTTTGTGTTCGTCCGGTAAGCTTGCCGCTGCTGCTTCGTGCGGATCGATCCAGCGTGGGCGTGGTAGCTTGCCCCTAATATTTAAAGGATTCATGTCTATGCGCGCGCGGTTACTCGCAGGCCTGTTTATTTCTCTGCTCGCTACCCAAAGCTGGGCTGCCGAGGAAAATTCAGCAGCACCCTTCCCAGTCGGCGATGCCGAAGCTGGCGCAGGCAAAGCTGCCGTTTGTGGCGCTTGCCACGGTCTAGACGGCAATAGCGTCGACCCGCAGTACCCAAAGCTGGCGGGTCAAAGCGCCGCATACACCAGCCGCCATTTAGAGCTGTACAAAAGTGGCGAGCGCGAAAACGCGATCATGGCCGGCTTTTCCGCGGCGTTGAGCAGCGACGACATGCACGACATTGGTGCGTACTTCGCTGGCCAAACGGCGCTGACCGGCGTCGCTGACGAAACGCTAGTTGAGGCCGGTCAGGCTCTGTATCGCGGCGGTGACGAAAACCGCGGCATTCCTGCTTGCTTGGCGTGCCATGGCCCGGGCGGCGGCGGCAACCCGCTGGTTCCGTATCCCGCCTTGAGCGGCCAACATGCGAACTACAGCGCCGATATGCTGCGACGCTACCGCGATGGTGCCGTTTACGGTGAGGGTGCGAACGCCGCGGTCATGGCTGACGTTGCCAAGCAGCTCACCGATCAAGAAATCGACGCGCTGGCCTCGTATCTAGAAGGGCTGCACGCACGCTGATTCGACAGGGCGAGCGGAATAGACGCCAGGGCGTTGCCGAACACTCGACGAATACTCACGGGCACCGCGCAGGACAGTTAAACTGCACAATCTTTACGCTCGCTTCAACCGTCTTCAATTCTACTTCAGGTCGGTTATGCGAGCCTGCGGTTATTACATCCCGCACCATACTCAAGGAGTTTGATAGATGCGTAGATTCACACTGATCTTGTTGGCGGTGCTGTGGGCACCGCTAGCCGCTGCTCAAGGCATGTCTCTGTGGGAAGAAGGCAAGCACTACGAGCGAATTAATCCGGCCCAGCCGACCAGCAGCGGCGACAAAGTCGAGGTCGTCGAAGTCTTCAGCTATGCGTGCGTGCACTGCGCGAACTTCGAGCCGCACATCCAAGCGTGGAAAAAAACCATGCCGGAGAACGCGAAACTGATCCAAATGCCGGCAACCTGGAATCAGGTGTACGCGCTGTACGCTCGCGCCTATTACACGGCGCAAGTTCTGAAGGCGCCGCTAGAAGCGCATCTTGCGCTGTTCGATGCACTGCATCGCGACCGTAAGCAGATGCGGGACCTGTCCGATTTGGCCGAATTCTACGAGGGCTTCGGTATCGACCCGGAGACCTTTGAGAAAACCGCGGAATCGTTTGCGGTCGAGACGAGCCTCAAGCGCGCTAGCACCATGGTGCCTCGTTATGGTGTTCGCGGTACCCCGGCGATGATCGTTGACGGCAAGTATCGTTTTAACGTGCAAAGTGCCGGCAGCGAAAAAGCCTCAATGGCACTGCTGGACTACTTAGTCGACAAGTCGGCCCAAGAGCGCGCAAAGGACAGCTGAGCGTCCCGACTTTTCGTGACCTCAGCAAACACAGCGAGTGATCAGCAAACGGGCACCAGTGGCGCCCGTTTGCGCATCCTCAGCTTCAATATTCAGGCCGGTAACGCCACCCACCGCTATCGGGACTACATCACCAATAGCTGGAAACACATCTGGCCGGACTCAGGGAAACAGCGCAACCTTGATGCGCTGGTGCCCTGGCTGGAGGACTACGATCTGGTCGGACTGCAGGAAGCCGATGGCGGCAGCCTACGCAGCGGCTTTCTGAATCAAGCGCGATATTTGGCCGAAAGCGGTCGCTTTCCTTATTGGACGCAACAGCGCAATCGCCGCGTCGGGCCTATCGCGCACAGCACTAATTGCTTGCTCAGCCGCTATCACATCGGTGACGCCGAAGATCACCCCCTGCCTGGGCGAATTGCCGGGCGAGGCGCATTGCTGGCGCGGATTGGACCGCCCAAAAAAGGGCTGGCGGTGATAATCGCGCACTTGTCCCTGGGACCCACTTCGCGCGCCAAACAGTGGGATTTCCTCGCCGAATTGGCCGCCGAACATCCGCATACCATCCTCATGGGTGACTTCAACTGCCTGCCAGAAGACCGCAGCTTTCAGCAATTTATGGAGCGCAGCGAACTGCGCCTGGCAGATCCCACGCCGCCGCCCACCTTCCCCGCCTGGCGCCCGCGCCGCGCGATCGACCACGTGCTGGTCAGCGCCGACATTGAGGTGGAGAAGTGCGAGGCGCTGCGGCTAACGCTGTCCGATCACCTGCCGCTGGCGGTGACCGCAAAGCTGCCGGCATCTTGCTTAGCGAGTAGCTGATACGGCCCGTGCGAAGACGGGCTATCGCTTCTTCGGGTAGGTTGCCCGTTTCATCGATTGATGCGCTTCACTTCGCTCAGCACATCCTACGAAGAGCAGATACGGGCATCACAATGCTGTTCCGGTGCGTAGGCCCGGAAGACCTTGATCTCGTGTCTAGCCCGGATATTTCATGAACTCGCGCGATGATCGCGCAGGACATTGATTGCCCAGTGGTTTTTTCGAAGGAGCGGTGTAGTGGTTCAT
>QIMA01000250.1 GCA_003233535.1 Rhodanobacteraceae bacterium | reverse complement strand
AACATTCTGCAAGAAGCCTGGCAGTACGCTCCGGATTACCCACCGCAGCTTCGCGCACTGCTGGCCTTCCATCTGGCTCGCGCGCTCGCCGGCAGCAACGGATCTAGGGCCAGAATCGCCGAGTTGATTGAGGTCGCACGGACCGATGGAGCAAACTCCCCCGCTGAATGGCAGGCACAAGTAGAAACCCTTGCTGACAGTCAGCGTTGAGCAACTGAGCACGCATTGATGAATGATGACACCACACTAGAGGTTAGCAGCGGGGCGACTGTGGGCCGCTCTGATGGGGTGTTTGCTGGCGGAACCCAAGTCGGCAGGCTGGTGGTGCTCAAGCAGGTGGGTGAAGGCGGCATGGGTCGCGCCTATGCTGCCTACGACAGCGTGCTTGATCGCCGAGTCTGCCTGAAGTTCCTCAAGAGCAGCGCCGATGCAGATGCCTCCAACGGCAACCAGAGACTGATCGCCGAAGCCCGCGCCCTGGCGCAGATCTCACATCCCAATATCTTGCCGCTTTTCGATGTGGGTGAATTCGAAGACCAAGTCTATTTGGTCACCGAATTCGTGGACGGCTGGACGATCAACGCGTGGATCGCTCAGGAGCGACCAAGCACACAGCAGATTCTCAGCGCCTACGCGGCAGCCTGTGCCGGTCTCCAGGCCGCCCATGCGGCGGGCATCGTGCACCGCGACTTCAAGCCCGACAACGTCATGATCGGGCGCGACCAGCGGATCCGGGTGATGGACTTTGGTCTGGCGGTCAGCAACGACGCCAAGTCCACCTCGGGCTACGGAACGCCGCGCTACATGGCGCCGGAGCAATTCCAGGGAGCCCCAGCCAGCACCAGCTCGGATCAATATGCCTTTTGCCTATCCCTGGCGGCCAGCCTCGGTGCCGATCTGGAGCAGCTAGGTGACCACCCCGAACGAATCGAAGCGCTGCCGCTAGATGCGTCGCTGCACGCGGCGCTGCACCGCGGCCTAGAGCCCATGCCGGAGTTACGTCACCCCGATCTGACGGTAATTGCTAAAGCCTTGAGCCCGATCAAACGCGGCCACGGTTGGCAACTCAGCGCAGCGCTAACCGCGGTGCTGGCACTCACATTCGGCTACGTCGGCTATCAACACCGGCAGCAAGCGCCAGCCTGCAGTCTCGTAGAACAGCCATCGAGCGTTTGGCAGGGCCCGCATCAGCAAACACTGCGCGACGGTTTTGCGGCAACGGGCTTGCCCTATGCAAACTCAACCATGGAGCATGTGTTGCCGGTAGTTAACGGCTATCTGAGCAGTTGGAGCGAGCAGCGCCTGGATGCCTGCAAAGCTACGCATGTCGAGAAAGTTCAGTCCGCCGACCTACTTGATCGGCGGATAATTTGCTTGGACAGCCAGCTTGCCCAACTTGATTCCCTGGGTCAGCTATTTGTCGCCGCCGACCAATCAATCGTCGACGGTGCCATGCAGTCGGTGTTGGATCTGCCCGACCCCAGTGCCTGTGCCGACCGAGCGACCCTGCTTAGTCGCGCGGCGCTGCCGGATGGACCCGCCGCACGCGAGCAGTACAGCGGTCTGGATCAGACTTTGGCTGCCGCTTGGGCCGACCGGCATGCCGGTCGCTATCAGCACGCCTTAGACAAGCTCGAAAGCATCCGACCCGAAATCGAGGACTTTCCGCACTTGCCCACGCAGGCTCGATTCCAGCAGTTGCTGGGCGACACCATTGTCGAAATGGAAGACAAGTCAAAGGCTGCGCAGGCCTTCGAGGAGGGTCTATTCCGGGCCTTAGCCGGCGGCGACATCGCCGTGGCGGTAGACAGCGCCATGGGTGGCGCCTTTCTGCACACCTCGATCGACACCGATCCGGCGCTAGCCGCACAGTGGTACCGCCGCGCCGAACTACTCGCCGCTCAACTCGACGATCCAGAGCGCCAAGCGCGCTTGGCCAATGAATACGGCCAGTTTCTGTTGCTGCGCACTGACCAAGCTGAACGCGCGTTGAGCAAGCTTGAATTCGCCCTCAATGAGTACATGCGCATCTTTGGCCCGCAGTCGCCGCAGACCGCCATGGTGATGAACGAGTACGCCTGGGCACTACACCGCAACGGCAACCTTGAGGCGGCAATCGAGTTTGGTGACCGTTCGCTAACGGTTATCGAGTCCAGCTTCGGCACCCATCACAACGCCTATCTGGCCGGCGCCAACAACTACGCGAGCTTACTAACCACCGCGCACCGCAGCGACGAGGCACTGGCGCTGCTGGAAAAGGCCTATCAAGCTGGCGCTGACAGCGTCGGCGCGGGGCACAAAGACGTGCTGTTCTTACTGCTGGCTTGGGCAACGGCGCTGTTCGAACAGTCCAACTACGATCAAGCCTTACCGCGTTTTCAAACGGTCATGCGTGACACCGAAAGCAGCCTCGGCGCGCAGCACCGGCTATACGGATTCGCCGCCACCGGACTCGGTGCCAGCCAGCGCGAACTGGGCCAGACTCAGGCGGCAATCGAGAGTTTTCAGCGAGCCCTCGACGCCGGCGAGAACAGCTACCCGCCCATCCTCCTCGCCTCGATGTCCTACGAACTGGCGCAGACGCTGGAGCAGGCAGGTGCTCCGCGCGAGGAAATCCTGGCTCAGGCCGAACGCGCCTTGCGTAACGGCGCAAACGCGCCCAGCGAATGGCGCGCCGACGTTCACGCATTCGCCGAGCGTTGGCGCTAGCCCACCAACCGGCCCCCGATTCGGGCCTTGTACAGACGCCCGTCTTGATCTGCTGGCAAGCATAGTCCGCGCGTCGCTGGCCCAAGGTCTCGATCATTGCTTAGTTTCGGCGCGGCCAGGCCAATCTGGATCAATAACGGGAGCGTATCGGAGTGGATCAGCGAGACTCGCACCCTGCAGCGAACTCAGTCATTACAGCATCCGGTATACGAATCTTGTAGCGAAAAAAGCCACTCATCGACAAATCGAATGAATAACAGAAGCCCTTCGCCCAAATCGTCTCCCCCACCCCAGCGTCTGCACGATCGACAGTGGCAGGCACCCAACTTAGTGCTGGCGCTGTGGGCCTGAATCTGGACGGCACCGCATGCGCAGCTCCCCTTGCGCTCAACTGAATCAGACATTCTTATCTCCCGGGCGATTGGATCGCTCGTTCTAGCACGAATAGCTCTGCGCCTGTCCCGCTAGGGTGCGATCGCAGGCGGGGGCCGGGGACTGATACTGCTGTCGGCTTGTGCAGCCCAATCGCGGTCAAGTGCGTTGTTCAGTGCCGCGCTAACAACCCGGGAAGGCCGGCGTGATTCGCTTCAGCGGGATTACCGTGGTCGATCCAGTGCCCATGAACTCAATGGTCACCTGCCCTTCTGTGCAGCTAGAAAATGTGAACGTAGCCACACCGATCGCGACGCTGCTCACCGTGGCGGGATCGTTGAAAGCACCACCGCTGCTGCGAAAAATCGACACCATCGCCATGTCGCCGCTATAGCTGCCCTGCACCGTCATCCAGTCGATTTGCCCAGGTGTGGTGGTCCAAGTAAACCAACCGCCGAAAAACAAGTTCAGGTCCGGTGAAATGTCCAAGAAGAACCCTTGTCCTGGGGTCGCCGGATTGAACCAGCTGCCCGACAGACGCTCGTTGATCATGCCTCCGCCATCGGCGCGGCGCAGGTAGATGTCGTCGAAAAGTGCCTGCGCGTCAGCGCTCTCACCGCCGGGTTTAAGCACGCCCAGGCTAATTCGAATGCTGGATACGCCGTTCGCGGTAAACAGGGTTCCACCGATCGCCAGCCAAGTTTCCACCGCTACGCTGGCGATGGCATCGACCTGCACGGAGGTGTCGCTGCAATCGGTGCTGGCGAAGCTAAGGATGAAGATCTGCGCCGAGGTGTCGACCGGCTGATTAGCCGGCACCAGGACGTTGCCGCCGTAGCCGTATTCGGTCGCTGCATTTACTCGATGGCACTGGCTGAGCGTGAGCGGAACACCGCCGTTGCTAACGCCAACGTTGGTTAACTGCGCCGAGCCGGAGGCCGGATCGTTAGAAGCGTCACGGCTGTTCCAAATCGCGGGTCGGTTGTTTTCGTTGCTCCAATCGCTCAAATCGGTAGCGAAACCTGGATTGGTGAGCAGCTCGGACTGGGCTGCTGCGCTGTTGGCTAACAGCAAACAGAACGCGAAGTACAAGAGCAAACGAGTTGCGATTTTCATAATCGATTTCTCCATAGAGGAATGTGAATGCGTGCGGGCTCGATTCCGGCGCCGGCCAAAAGCCGCCGTCCGGGCTGAAACGCGGGCTCACACTGGGGTGAGCGTCGGATTGGCCTATCGTTCCCTGGAGGCGATAGCGAGCTGATACGGCCTCGCCGCCGCCGTCGATGGTGTGGCTGCTGATCTCCAGCGCCTGCGCTAAGCCAACAGCGGTCAGCGCCAACACAATCATCCGAAGCGCCTTCGCTGCTGCTTCATCTGTGCGCTCCTGCGATTCTCATGACAATCACGCAGCAATCCCCGTGCCAGCCGCGTTGAGCGCAGCTACCAACGCGCCCGCTGCAAGGAATCGCTTGCCGACGTCGCGTTGCAGATCTCGAAACTGACACTGCAACAGCGGCATAGGGCCGGCCTAGTCTCATTGCTGACACTCGCAAACCAGACTCCCTGCCCGCGGTCAGTAGCTGCCGCTTGCGCTCAGTTGGCTCGGTAGATATCAACAGCTGGAGTCGATTGATGAATATCAAGCATCGCAATCGTTTGGCCGCAGCAATAGCGCTGTCGTGGCATGTGTGGCCGATATCGGCTGCACAGGTCTATGGCTTGAACTTTCGTCCATCCAACCCTTATTGGCTCGCTCGACGTCAGGGACGGCGATATGAGTATTCAGGTCTGTGAAAGAACCCAAACCTGCTCCAATGGAAGAGTACCGCTGCAACCAGATTGCAGCGCACTATGGCTTTTTCTTCGCCACAGTGGGCGCGATCGTTCGGTCGATGAGAGAAGCTGGAAAGAGGAGCACTTAGCCCGGATATTTCATGAACTCGCGCGATGATCGCGCAGGACATTGATTGCCCAGTGGTTTTTCACAGTGTTTTTTCAAGAAAGGGAG
>QIMA01000506.1 GCA_003233535.1 Rhodanobacteraceae bacterium | reverse complement strand
CCTGCAAAATATCGATGGCCATCGGCGTACGCATCGTAACGGTCACGATCACCGCGGTGATCAGCGCGGCTAGCAGGGTGCCGTAGATCAACACACGCGGACGCAATAGCTTGGTCTGCTCGTGATCCACTGCATGCTGGGTAGAAAAGCGCACTAGGCCGCGCGGCCAGTTGAGCCGGTCCATGACCTGATTGCAGGCGTCGATGCAGGCGGCGCAGCCGATGCACTCGTATTGCAAACCGTCGCGTATATCGATGCCCGTGGGGCAAACCTGCACGCAGGCGTCGCAGTTAATGCAGTCACCTTTGTCGCTAGCCGCAGGCTTGCCCACAGACCCGGCGGTCCCAATCGCGTCGTTCAGCGCGACCGCGTCGTTCAGCGCGACCGCGTCGTTCACCGCAACCGCAATGGGAAGGGCGGCGCGTGAGGCGCGATCGGCGCGCTTGCCCTTGCCGCGCGGCTCGCCGCGCAGCGTGTCGTAGGTGACGATCAACGAATCTTTATCCAGCATCGCGCTCTGGAAGCGCGCGTAGGGACACATGTACTTGCACACCTGCTCGCGCAGATAGCCGGCATTGCCATAGGTAGCTAGGCCATAGAACAAGATCCAGAAAGCCTCCCAGCCGCCGACGTGGAACTGCACCGAGCGCACCACCAACTCGCGGATCGGCGTGAAGTAGCCGACGAAAGTGAGGCCAGTCCAAAGCGCAAAGGTGATCCACAAAAACTGTTTGCTGCCCTTCTTGCGCAGCTTGGACAGCGACCACGGAGCCTTGTCCAAACGCATGCGCGCAATTCGCCGGCCTTCGGTAACCCGTTCCAGATACAAGAACACTTCGGTCCAAACCGTCTGCGGACAGGCAAAGCCGCACCATAATCGACCGGCCAACGCAGTGAAGAAGAACAGAGTCAGCGCGCCGATGATCAGCAGCGCGGCGAGCAGGAAAAAGTCCTGCGGCCAGAACACCATGCCGAAGACGTAGAACTTACGCGCGGGCAGATCGAACAGCACCGCCTGACGATCGTCCCAGGTGATCCAGGCAGCCGCGTAGAACATGCCCAGCAGCCACCACACGGCGGTGTTGCGCAAGAACTGAAAGCGGCCGGAGATTTCGCGCGGATAGATCTTCGGCGCCTTCACATACATGCTGAAGTTGCCGCCTTCCTCAAAGTCCTGTTTAGCGGTGTGTCGAGTCATTCCGGATCGAATCGCTTGGGCGGTTTAGGCGCCGGGGTTTCCAACATAAAGGCGGTGATCGCCGACGATCCCGCGCAAACGGCCCAAAACATGAAGAAGCCGACGGTGTAGCCCAGCTCCCGGCTGACCGCCCAGTCCGGGAAGCTGATATGGCCCAATTCAATCGGGTCGATTAGCGAAAAGAAGGCGGCATTGGCAGCGGCAGCGGCTAGAAACGAGGGCCAAGCGACCGCGCCTATTCGGCGCAGCCACAGTCCTTCTTCAGGCGCTGACGCCTGGTCGTTCACCTGCTGCCTCCAGCGCTCGCACTCGCTCCGCCAGATTGCTGCGACAAATGCAGTACGTAGGCGGCCACCAGACGCGCTCGCTGCTCGCCGATGATTGGCCCGTGCGCCGGCATCTGTCCGTAGCGGCCGTAGTTGATGCCCTCGGCAATCGTCGCCGCGTCTGAACCGTAGAGCCAAATGTTGTCGGCCAGATTCGGTGCGCCAAGCAGCGGATTACCGGTGGCGTCGGCAGCATGGCAGGCGATGCACAGCGTGGCGTAGCGCTCACCGCCAGCTGCAGCCGCACGCGTGTCGTGGGACAGGCCGGACAGGCTGCGAATGTAAGCGGTGACATCGGTGACGCCTTGCTCACCCAGCGCCGCACCCAAGGGCGGCATCACGGCGGTGCGGCCGTCGACAATGCTGCTCAGCACGTTCTCCGGTGCGCCGCCCCAGATCCAGTCGTTGTCGGCCAGATTCGGAAAGCCTGGATTGCCGCGGGCGTCGGAGCCGTGGCAGGTCGCGCAATTGTTGGCGAACACGTTGCGGCCAATCGACTGTGCTTTCAAATCCGCAGCGAGTGCCGGCAAAGGCTTGCCGTCGAACTGCGCCATGATCGTTGAAGCTTTTTCTTCGGCGACCGCAACCGCGGCGGCGTGATCACTATTCTGATTCCAGCCCAGCACACCGGCATATTTGCCGAAGCCTGGATAGAGCACCAGATAAATGATCGCGAAGATCACCGTGCCAATAAACAGCCATAGCCACCAGCGCGGCAACGGCTTGTTGTACTCGACCAGATCACCGTCCCAGGCGTGCCCGGTGGTAGCCGTGGCGTCGTTGTCTTCCGGGGCTTTTTGGGCGGTGACGATCAGCAGCCAAACGACGCCGACGACATTGATTACGGCCAGCAGTATCACCAGCCAACTCATCGCAGAGCTCATGCTCGTTCCTCCTTGGCCGACGCCCCCGTTTCTGAATCACCGATCTGCGATCCACCGACGGCCGTATCGTGCTCTTCCAGCGGTAATTGCGCCGCCTCAGCGAAGCGTTTTTTCTGCGCCGGTAGCAGCGCCCAAATACAGGCTACTAAGAAGGCCAGCATCACGATCGCGGTGACGATTCCTACCCAGGTTCCTTGGTTCATGATCAGTCTCCTCCGGCCGTGCTGCTGGCGTCTACCTTCGCAGCCAGCGGCTCACCGTCTGCCGCCGCCGCAGTGGTTTCCGCGGCAGGCTCGCTCTTAGGTGTGTACTTGCCCAGTCCCTGCAGGTACGCGATCAAGGCGTCCATCTCACTCTTACCGCGCAGCGCATCCGTAGCGCTGTCAATGTCTTCATCGCTGTAGGGATGGCCCAGCGTACGCAACGCACGCATCCGATTCTTCACGTCTTCGGCGTCGAAAAAGCGATCGGCCAGCCACGGATAGCCCGGCATGTTCGATTCCGGCACCACCGCGCGCGGGTCGTTCATGTGCACCCGATGCCACTCATCGCTGTAGCGACCGCCGACCCGAGCCAAGTCCGGCCCAGTGCGCTTGCTGCCCCACTGGTGCGGATGGTCGTAAACCGACTCGCCGGCTACCGAGTAATGGCCATAGCGTGCGGTTTCCGATTGCAGGGTGCGAATCATCTGCGAGTGGCAGTTGTAGCAGCCCTCGGAGACATACACATCGCGCCCGGCCAGCTCCAGCGGCGGGTACGGCTTCATCCCCGGCAGCGGTTCAACAATCTGCGCGTCGAACATCAGCGGGACGATCTCAGCGATGCCGCCGAAGCTGATCACTACAGCGATCAGCACGCCCATCAGGCCGATATTTTTTTCAACTTTGTCGTGCTTAAACATGATCAGCCCCCTTAGTGTGTGGCTGGAGCGGTGGGCGCTTCAGGTACGGCGAGCACCGGCTGCTCGTGCCACTGCTTGGACTGCTGCCAAGTCTTGAACATGTTCCAGCCCATCATCCACATCCCGGCGACCACCAGCAGACCGCCGAAAGCGCGCGCATAGTAGTAGGGATAGGTGGCCTTGAGTGATTCGACAAAAGCGTAGGTCAGCGTGCCGTCGTCATTCACCGCGCGCCACATCAGGCCCTGGGTCAGACCGGCAATCCACATCGACACGGTGTAGATAACGATGCCGACGGTCATGATCCAAAAGTGCGTGTCGATCAATCGAATCGACCACATCTCCTTGCGTCCGACCAGCTTCGGCCACAGCGAGTAGATGCAGCCGATGGTGATCATCGCCACCCAGCCCAGCGCACCGGAATGCACATGGCCGATAGTCCAGTCGGTGTAGTGAGACAGCGCGTTGACGGTCCGAATCGACATCATCGGGCCCTCGAAGGTGCTCATCCCGTAGAACGACAGCGAGACGATCATGAACTTCAAGATCGGATCGGTGCGCAACTTATGCCATGCACCCGACAGCGTCATCATGCCGTTGATCATGCCGCCCCAGCTCGGCGCCAGCAGAATCAGCGAGAACACCATACCCAGCGACTGCACCCAGTCCGGCAGCGCCGTGTACTGCAGATGATGCGGACCGGCCCACATATAAATGGAGATCAGCGCCCAGAAGTGAATCACGCTCAAGCGGTAGGAATAGATCGGCCGACCAGCCTGCTTGGGCACGAAGTAGTACATCATTCCCAAGAACGCGGCGGTCAGGAAAAAGCCCACCGCGTTGTGCCCGTACCACCACTGCACCATCGCATCCACCGTGCCCGAGTAGACAATGTACGACTTCGTCATCGATACCGGCAGCGCCAGATTATTGATGATGTGCAGCACCGCGATGGTGATGATGTAAGCGGCGAAGAACCAGTTCGCCACGAAGATATGCTTGATCTTGCGCTTCGCGATAGTGCCGAAGAAGACCACCCCGTAGGCCACCCAAACCAGGGTGATCAAGATATCGATCCACCATTCCGGCTCCGCGTATTCCTTACTCTGAGTGATCCCCAGCGGGTACGTGATCACGCAGCAAACAATCACCACCTGCCAGCCCCAGAAGGTGAAGGCAGCGAGGCGATCGGAGAACAGCCGCACGTGACAGGTGCGCTGCACGATGTAGTAGCTGGTCGCGAATAGGGCGCTGCCGCCGAAGGCGAAGATCACTGCGCTGGTGTGGAGCGGGCGTAGGCGGCTGTAGGTCAGCCAGGGGATGTCGAAGTTGAGTACTGGCCAGGCGAGCTGGGCCGCTAGCAAGACGCCGATGGACATTCCTACGATGCCCCAGACCACCGCCATGACGGTGAACTGGCGGACGATTTTGTCGTTGTATGTGTCTTGCTTGGGTGTTGCCGCTGGCATTGGGTGGTCCTTCCTGTGGTGCTATCGGGGAAGGATGGGGCGCGGGGGAGAATGGGGGCTTGATTTGGGTCAAGTGGGGTGGGGTGAGAGAAATGCAGCAATCCACCCAAATTAAGCCCTCCACCCTCGGCTAGCACTGTTTTTGCGTCATCGGCTTGTGTGGTTTCTGGCCTGCTTTGCGCGGCTTCGACCGGTTTTCTCGGTGGCGGTATGTGTGCCGGGCGACCAGTCGGAGCAGGGCGCGGATTTTCTTGCTGACCGTTTTGCCGAGCAATAGTACCGGCAGCAACGGCTTGAGCGCGGTGTGCACGTAGGTGCGGTTGATCCGATCGTTTGCGG
>QIMA01000571.1 GCA_003233535.1 Rhodanobacteraceae bacterium | reverse complement strand
TGTAGTGGTTCATACACCCGACTGAGAAAAAATCGCTGGGCGATCAAGGGCCTAGCGAGGGCGCGTGAAGTTTATGAAATATCCGGGCTAGATCATCGCTACTGGGTCAGCGCCGCGGAAGGCTGGCGCGACGCCCGCGCCGCTAACCTGAACGGCGCGGCTGTCAGAATTGACCCGAAGTTGGTTATGCTTGGGTCAAAGAATGCATGACTAACGATGAATCCGGGGCCAGCTTTCCATTGATGCCGAACCATGAGCGCTATTGCCGTGTGCGGCTGGGCCAAAGGCCGTGGCTCACTCATGCTTTCTTGTTCCGCTGGCGAATCCTGGCAATCGTTCTCGGCGTGGTCGTGGCTAGCTGTGCATTCGCCGAGGACATGGTGGGCGATTCGTCTCGGTTGCCTCGACATCCGCTGGAACGGGCGGCGTTAACCGACCCGGAACGCTCGCTGACGCTGATAGAAGAAGCTTTGCTAGTGCCCGAAGTCCGCGCCGTAGCGGCCCAGGTAGCGCTGCTGCAATTGGCGAAGGCAAACGCCTGCCGGGTGATGGCCGACTGGCACTGTCAGCGTCTGGCCGGCGCCTTGGCTGCCGAAGCCGGTGCGGAGGCAGCCGATGCAGTCCTAGAAGTGCGTGGGCTTATCGCCGAAGCCAGAGGCAGCATATCGCTTGACGACATGGTTTATGGCGAGAGGATTCTGGGTCGCGCGGAACTGTTATTGCTGAGCCAGCCAAACAGCGAGCTGACCGCCGATATTCAGCTCGCGTATTCCTCCTTGAGCTTTCGACTAGGTCGCGCGCAGCTGGCAATGACCTATGCGCAACGCGGGCTGGATGCGCTTGCCGCGGGAGAGGCACTGCCGATGCGCGTGCGGCTGCTGCGCAATCTGGCCCGCGGTAAGCTCAGAGCGGGAGACTTCATGGGCGTTGAACGCACGCTGCGCGTAGCGCTAGAAGTACCGCTGCAGCCGCCAGACCCCAAGCTGCTGGCCGAGATACACCTCGGGTTGGCGCGCTTGGCGCGCCGGCAGGGGGATCTGGAAGGTCAGCGCGAGCATGGTCGGAAGGTACTGCGCATGGGAAGTCAGTTAGAGAATACGCAGCTGACCGGACTGGCGCACGAAGTGCTGGCGAACTTGGCCCTGGATCAAGGCAACAAAGACTTAGCCAAGGTGGAGTTGGGCGAAGCAAGAGACCACTTTGCCGCTTTGGATTTAGCCAGCGATGAGCTGCGAGTGATGCCCAGCCTGCTGCGCTTGGAGTCAGATCCGGAACAGACCGTGGCGATGGCGATGCGCCTACTCGATTTGGACGTACGGGTCGATGAAGCCAATCGTAACCAGGCTGCCGCCGACTTCGATTTGCGCCTGCAGCATGCCGAACAGGAGCTAACCCTGGCCCAGATGCAGGCGAGCGCTGAGTTGATCAAGATGCGATTGAGTGCGGCGAGTGAGCGTAATCAGCTGTTTGCAGTGATCCTGATCTTGGTACTGCTGATGGTCGCCATGCTGGTTTACGTGCTGGTCAATCAGCGGGGCTTGAACCGACAGCTACGGGCCGTGCTGGAAAGTCGCCAGCGAGCGCTGCTAATCACTAGCCACGAGTTGCGCAATCCTATCGCCGGCGTGGTGGGGTTGGCCGAACTGCTGCTGCGCTCGAAACTGGCCACCCATCAGCAGGACATGGTCCGGGCATTGATGAGTGCGGCCGAGTCGGTTGGCAAGCTGTCGCAGGATCTGCTTGATCGGGGCCGAGCCGAGTTGGGCGAACTGCGCTTGAGTCCGCATGCCGTATCGCTGCGCGATCAAGCTGCGGACTTGGAGCAACTCTACGCGCTGCAGGCACGCAGCAAAGGCGTGCGGTTTTCGCTCGAGCTGGACGCGGACTTGCCCGACGCAGTAACTGTCGACGGCGAGCGCCTGCATCAGGTATTGGCTAATCTGCTTTCCAACGCGCTGAAATTCACCGAGCAAGGGCAGATAAAATTGCGCATGACAGCTTTGCCGGGTGTCTCGCCTGGCTTAGCCAGCGTGTGCTTCGAAGTCGTCGATAGCGGCAGCGGTATGACCGGCGCAGATCAAGCGCAGCTGTTTGAGCCGTTCAGCAAGGGTTCCCAAGGCGCCGCCCACAGTTTCGGTGCGGGCTTAGGGTTATCTATCTGTCGCGACTTGGTGAGCTTGATGGGCGGCCGCATCAGGGTCGAAAGTGAGCCTGGTGTTGGCACGCGGATGCAGTTCACGCTGCAGCTGCCGCTGGCTGAGGCGGTGGCCGGGCCGCACAAGCGCGAAGCCGATGTCGATCAGCGCAACGCCTCGGTGTTGGTGGTCGACGATGATCCGGATCTGCAGTTGCTCTACACCGCGCAGCTGGAGGCGCTGGGCTGCGAAGTGGAAAGCGTGGACAACTCCCAAGCTTGCATCGTGCGCAGCGCCGAAGTGGTATTCGATCTAATATTGCTCGATGATCACCTTAAACTCGGTGAGCGCGGCAGCGAGATCGCGCGTTCCATACCGCTCGTAGACGGGCATCGCCCGCGCGTGGTGATTGTCTCTGGCAGTTCGGTGCCCGAGGAACTGCCTGATGGGGCCGATGAGTGGATCACCAAGCCGATGCGTCTGGATCATCTCGGACGGATCGTCGACGGCGTCAACCGAGCTCGGGGCGCTTAATCGGTACGCCGCACTCTTTGCAAAAAGCGCATCCAATCGCGCTTGCGCGCAGCGCTGATTAACGAGACCGGCAAACATGACCGTAGACCATTTGGAAAAAAAGCCGCTGCAGCAAGCGAGCGCTCTCGCAGCCGACTATTACTGCGGCGAAGCGAGCTTGGCGATGGAGTACGAGCGCGTCTTTGCCCGCAGTTGGCAGCTAGTCGCGCATCAAGCGCAACTGCGCGACGCCGGCGATCATGTGGTGGAGCAAATCGGACGAGTGCCGGTATTGCTGGTGCGCGGCAGTGATGGCGTTTTGCGCGCCTTTGCCAACGTCTGCAGGCACCGCGCGGGTCCATTGGCTCTGCGCAATGGTCGCCGCGCACGTGCGCTGCAGTGCAAGTATCACGGCTGGACCTACGAGCTAAACGGGCAACTGCGTTCGGCTCCGGAGATGCAGGGCGCCGATGACTTTGAGGTGAGTAAGATTCGTCTGCCGGAGCTGCAAGTGGCCGAATGGCAGGGGCTGGTTTTTGTGGCTCTCGGCGATGTGCCGCCGATTGCTGAGGTGTATGCCGGCATTGCCGAGCGAATCGCCCCGATTGATCTTGCCCAGATGAACTTTGCCCGTCGCCAAAGCTACGAAATCCACTGCAACTGGAAGGTCTACATCGACAACTTTCTGGAGGGCTATCACTTACCCCACGTGCATCCGGGACTGTCCAAAATTCTGGACTATCGAGCCTACGACACACAGCTTTATGCGTGGTGTTCGCTGCAGCACTCACCGCTGCGCGACAGTGCTGGTGTGTACGGCGAAGGCGAAGCGTTTTATTACCATATCTATCCCAACGTGATGCTCAACATCCTGCCCGGCCGACTGCAGACCAATCGCGTATTGCCATTGGGCCCGGAGCGCTGTCGGGTGGACTTCGATTTCTACTACTCGCCAGGGTCTGAATTGCAGGCGAGGATTGACGCCGACGCTGAGTTTAGCGATGAAGTGCAGCAGGAAGACATTGATATCTGCACGGCGGTCCAGCGCGGGCTGGCTTCCGGTACCTACCAGGCGGGTCGTTTATGTCCAAAGCGTGAGAGTGGCGTTTGGCATTTCCACAATCAGCTGGGGGTTGCTTACGCCGGAGAAGCGCCAGCTTAGCCAAGTTTGAATGTTAGAAGTGTTTTCTATCCCAGCAAATACGGCGGCCCCGGCTGAGACTCTGATGAAACCTGATAGGTGAAAACAAGCATGAACACTGAGGAATTTGAGCTGCGCGGCGAATTTGTGGAGCTCAACCAGCTACTCAAGCTGGCCGGGCTGTGCAGCAGCGGTGGCGAGGGCAAACATCTGGTTGCCAGCGGTGAGGTCACCGTCGATGGCGTTCAAGAACTGCGCAAGACCGCCAAGATTCGCGCGGGCCAGGTTGTTCGCTTTGGCAGCGAGCAGATCGAAGTCAAAGGGGGCTAGGCGCTGACGTTGCCACCGCTATCGACACCGGCGCGCACGCGATAGGCGCCCAGTGCGGGTGAAAGTAGGTGGACTCCACCGTGTGCGCGCTGGCGCTTAGCGCCGCTTCGATGTTGCCCTGCCGATGCAACTCTTCAAAGCTGCCGTTATCGAGAGCCTGCAGGCACTTGCTGCGCAGCAAGTCACTGTCGTCGTCGACCGATATCGTGCCGTCCTATTCGATTTCCAGCGCTTTGGCGCGTGGCCGGTCCTGACTTACACTCGCGCGCCGACCGCCCCTAAGGAGACGCCGTGAGCTGGATCGATACCGTGAGTTATGCCGACGCCGATAGCACGCTTCGTAAGCTTTACGATCGAGTCAAAGGGCCGGACGACAACGTCGACAACATCATGCTTGCCCATAGCCTGCGTCCGCACACCATGACCGGGCACATGGCGCTGTACAAAAACGTCCTCCACCACCAATCCAATACGGTGCCTAAGTGGCTGCTGGAAGCGATTGGCGTGTACACCAGTCAGCTCAATCGCTGCGCTTACTGCGTTGAACACCACAGCGCCGGGCTAGAGCGGCTGGTGAATGATGCGGATCGATATGAGCAGCTCAGCAAGGCGCTGAGCTCCCGGCGATTGGCGGATGCATTCAGTCCCGCGCAGGCCGCTGCGCTGGAGTATGCCGCTAGGCTCACATTGGAAGCAGTAGCGCTGAGTGCCAGCGATATCAACCAGTTACGCGAACATGGCTGGGATGACGGCCAGATATTGGAGTTCAATCAGGTTACCGCTTACTTTAACTACGCCAACCGCACCGTGCTCGGTCTGGGTATCAATATTGAAGGCGATGAGCTGGGCCTTTCGCCTGGGGATTGTTCAGATCCGAATAACTGGCAGCATCGGTAGAGACCGGAAATCAGCAAACTGGTGCGGTCCTAGCCCGGATATTTCATGAACTCGCGCGATGCTCGCGCAGGACATTGGTAGGCCAGTGGTTTTTCACAGTGTTTTTCAAGAAAAGGGAG
>QIMA01000087.1 GCA_003233535.1 Rhodanobacteraceae bacterium | reverse complement strand
TGTAGTGGTTCATACACCCGACTGAGGAAAAACCGCTGGGCGATCAAGGGCCTAGCGAGGGCGCGTGAAGTTTATGAAATTCCGGGCTAGGTTCACGCCGGTTCGACGTCCGTCAGCGGCGGGCGCACGTGCAGGATCACGACTTTGCGCTGATCGGCCTTGGCAACCTCGAACTGAAAGCCGCCTAACTCCAGCGCTTCACCGGATTCGGGTAGGTGCCCAAACGCCTGAGTGACCATGCCACCGATGGTATCGAACTCGTCGTCCGGGAAGTTGCTCGAGAAATGCTCGTTGAAGGACTCGATCGGGGTCAGCGCCTGGACGAAAAACAAGCCGTCATCTCCCTCACTAATCTGCACTTCAGGCAGGTCCTCAGCGTCGTGCTCATCGTCAATTTCGCCGACGATCTCTTCCAGCACGTCTTCGATGGTAATTAGCCCGGCGACGCCGCCGTACTCATCGACCACCAGCGCCAGATGTTGGCGACGGATCCGAAAGTCTTTCAGTAACTCGTTAAGACGTTTGCTTTCCGGTATGAGCTCGAGCGGACGCAGGATTTGTTTGAGCTGCAAATCGCCGCCGCGGGCAAAATGACGCAGCAAGTCCTTAGCGTGCAGCATGCCGAGAATTTCATCGGGATCGTCACCGTGCACGGGGAATCGCGAATGGCCAGACTCGACCACGGTGCTCATCACCTGCTCGAGGCTGGAGTCAGCCGCGATCGCCACGATCCGTGGTCGCGGCACCATGACGTCTTCGACGCGCTTTTCGGAAACGGTGATCGCGCCTTCGAGCATGCCAAGGGTATCGGCATCCAGCATTCCGTTGTCACGGGCAGCGCGCAGTTCTTCGATCAGTTGGTCGCGGCTCCGGAGTTCGCCCGACAGCACCGATGCGATGCGGTCGAGCCAAGATCTTCCCCCAGAACCGTTACTAGAGGGGGTGTCCTCGCTCATGTACGGTCGTTTGCTGCTCCATCAAGAAGCGATGTCCGCAGTCTAGCAAAGGCTGTGGTGATGACGAAGTGCTGTCAGCGAGTTCATGAAATATCTGGGTTAAGCTGATCATCCGCCGGCGCCGTGTTGCAAATAGGGATTGGCGATCCCCAGTTGGGCAAGAATCTCCACCTCTAGCGCTTCCATCGCCAGCGCTTCGGCCTCGTCTTGATGGTCGTAGCCGAGCAGGTGCAGCACGCCGTGCACGGTGAGGTGGGCGCAGTGGTCCTTGCTTGCCTTGTTTTGCTCGACCGCTTCGCGAGCAACCACCGGCGCACAGATCACTAGATCGCCCAACCAGCGCTGCTGCTCAATCTCCAGCTCGGCCGGGAAGGAGAGCACGTTGGTGGCGTAGTCCTTGCCGCGCCAATCACGATTGAGTTCGCGCCCTTCGCTCTCATCGACCAGACGCACGCACAGCGCGCCCGCCTGTTGCTGCTGAGCCAACGCTGCGGCCACCCAGCGACGCACCGAACTGGCAGCCGGCAAACCCTTGCGCGCCAGCCCGTACTGAACGCTTACCTGGCTCACGAATCCTGGGTGGGCAGCTGCTTCGAGCGCTTGGCCTGCTCAGACTCGTCAAAACGCGCATAGGCCTGCACCACTTTCTGCACGATCGGATGACGCACGACATCAACAGACTGGAAAAACGTGAAACTGACGCTCTGTACCTCTTTAAGGACGTCGATCGCTTGGCGCAGTCCGGACATGCTTTTGCGCGGCAGATCGATCTGGGTGACGTCTCCGGTTACCACTGCGGTAGAACCGAAGCCGATTCGAGTCAAGAACATCTTCATCTGCTCGACGGTGGTGTTCTGCGCCTCGTCGAGAATGATGTACGCGTCATTCAGAGTGCGGCCGCGCATGTAGGCCAGCGGTGCGACCTCAATCACGTTGCGCTCGATTAGCTTGCCGACGCGTTCCAAACCGAGCATTTCGTAAAGCGCGTCGTAGAGCGGACGCAAATAGGGATCGACTTTCTGGGCCAAATCACCCGGCAAAAAACCCAGTTTCTCGCCGGCTTCAACCGCCGGTCGAACCAGTATCAAGCGCTGCACTTTCTGTGATTCCAGCGCCTCGACCGCGCTGGCGACAGCCAAGTAGGTTTTGCCCGTTCCCGCCGGGCCTACGCCGAAGTTAATGTCGTGGCTGACGATCGCGTGCAAGTATCGACGCTGGTTACCGGTGCGGCCCTTGATCGAGCCACGCCGAGTTTTGATCACCACTTCCTGGGTGCTGTCGGCATTCTCCTCATCCAGGCGCTCGGCGCCAATCTCGGCCAACAGCAGATGGAGGCGGGCGTTGTCCAATACCTCCGTGTCGGTTGCTTCATACAGCGCCAGCAGCGCGCGATGAGCGGTCGCCAGCGGCGCGTCGACCCCGGTGATCTCGAAGATGTGGCCGCGGTTGCGCAGTTGCACACCCAGGCGCAACTCCAGCATCCGCAAGTGTTGATCAAACGGACCGCATAGATTGGCCAAGCGCTCGTTGTCTTGCGGCTCCAGGACTAGGGTTTTCACTGCCAGCTCGCCGACCTTCGATAGCGCGCTCAAGCGGCCTCCTGATCGCGATCGATGACGACTCGGCCGCGCAGCGAATTGGCCAGCGCCTCGGTGATCTCCACGGCAACAAAGTGCCCTTTCAGCCGCGGCGGGCCGTCGAAGTTCACGACTCGGTTATTTTCGGTACGACCACACAGCTGCAGCGGATCTTTCCGGCTCGGCCCCTCAACTAGCACTTGTTCTACCCGCCCCACCATCGCTAGCGAAATCACCTGCGCTTGTTTGTCGAGCAGCGCCTGCAGTCGCGCTAAGCGCTCCTTTTTCTCCTCCACAGTCACGTCATCGGGCAGGGTCGCAGCCGGGGTGCCGGGACGCTTGGAGAAGATGAATGAGTAGCTCTGGTCGAAGCCGATGTCTGCAACCAGCTTCAACGTAGCGGCGAAATCTGCCTCGGTTTCACCCGGGAAGCCAACGATGAAGTCGGACGAGATGGTGATGTCCGGGCGCACTGCGCGCAGCTTGCGAATTTTTTGCTTGAACTCCAGCACCGTGTGGCCGCGCTTCATCGCGGCAAGGATTCGATCCGATCCGGCCTGCACCGGCAGATGCAGGTGGTTGACTAGGGTCGGCGTCTCGGCGTATGCCTGCACCAGGGAGTCGTCAAACTCCAGCGGGTTGGAGGTGGTGAAACGAATTCGCGCGATACCCGGCAGCTGGGCGACAAACTGAATCAGCAACCCTAGATCGCACACGCCGCCGTCGTCCATTGCACCGCGGTAGGCGTTTACGTTCTGCCCCAACAGAGTGATTTCCTTCACCCCTTGCTCGGCCAGCTGGGCCACTTCGGCAATCACGTCGTCGAAGGGGCGGGAGATCTCCTCGCCGCGGGTGTAGGGCACGACGCAGTAGCTGCAATATTTGCTGCAGCCTTCCATGATCGACACGAATGCCGTCGCACCGTCGGCCCTCGCTTCCGGCAGGCGATCGAATTTCTCGATCTCTGGGAAGGAGATATCGACTTGGCCGCGCGCGCCACCACGCACCTGCTCAAGCATTTCCGGCAACCGGTGCAGCGTTTGCGGACCAAAAACCATGTCCACGTAGGGCGCCCGCTGCAAAATCCCTTCGCCTTCCTGCGAAGCAACGCAGCCGCCCACGCCGATAACCAGCTCCGGCTTGGCCTTTTTCAGGGCTTTCCACCGACCGAGCTGCGAAAACACCTTCTCCTGCGCTTTCTCACGGATCGAGCAGGTGTTGATCAGGATCACATCGGCGTCTTTCTCATCGGTGGTTAACTGTAGACCGTGAGAATCGGCCAGGACGTCTGCCATCTTTGACGAGTCGTACTCGTTCATCTGGCAGCCCTGCGTCTTGATAAACAGCTTGCGCGGCGGCGTTGGGGAGCTTTCCATCGGTTTCGTTGTCTTATGCGAGCCCATCATTGTAGTTCGACCGGCGCGCGTAAACATCAAAATGATCGATTAAGTCAAGCAATCCTGAGTTGTTCAGTGTGTCCATAGTTGGCAACAGCGCCGATTTGTCAGACACTTGCCATCACTTCGTTAGGTAATGCCTCAAGTGCGAAACAGCCTCAAATGCGTATTGTTAGCAGCTGCCCTGTGCAGCACCACGGCTGTGGCCGGCAATGTCTACAAGTACACCGACCGCAACGGGATAACTGTTTACACCAACATTAAGCCGCGCGGCGTGGCCAAACTGAAGGTCATCCGGGTCTATTGCCCGGCTTGCGATGTGACCTCTACGGTGGATTGGACAGCGACCGGACTCAACGTCGATGCCTTCCGCGATCAGGTCCATAAAGCGGCGGCCAGCCAAGGCGTAGATGAGGCTTTGGTGCGCGCGGTAATCCACGCCGAAAGCGCATTTAACTCCAAAGCGCTGTCGCCCGCGGGCGCACAGGGCTTAATGCAGCTGATCCCGTCGACTGCCGCTATGTACGGCGTCACCAACTCCTACGATGCCGACCAGAACATCGTCGCCGGGGTCAAACACCTGCGCATGTTAATCGACATGTTCGATGGCGATCTGCGCTTAGTGACTGCCGGTTACAACGCCGGTGAGAACGCGGTGTTGCGCTGGGGTGGCGTGCCGCCCTACGACGAAACCATAGTGTACGTTCAGCGCGTAGCCGTGCTGCACAAGCGCTATCGGACCGAACTTGGACTTGACTCGACAAAGCCAACCGGTGCGGCGCTGGCGTCAGCATCGCCGTAAGTGAAGGTTCCGTGTGCACTACGCACGCAGTTATCCGGCAACTCAGAACCAGTACTCCCAAATGAGCGCGGTTATCACCACGCTGCAGACTAGCCAACAGACAAGCAAATAGCCGTAACCGATCCGCTTCAAGCCTGTGCCTGCGGAGTCTGTCGTTTCAGCGGCCATCAATCGGCGCAATGCCGCGACTATATTCGCTAGGAGGTAGCCAGCGCCTAAGACCGCAGCAAAGACGATGATCGCAGTGAGCAGCAAACGCGGCATTGCTATTCCAAACTTTGACGAAACTCAATGAATGACGAACTGGCTGACTAGCCCGGATGTTTCATGAACTCGCGCGATGATCGCGCAGGACATTGATTGTCCAGTGATTTTTCTAAAAGGAGCGGTGTAGTGGTTCATA
>QIMA01000388.1 GCA_003233535.1 Rhodanobacteraceae bacterium | reverse complement strand
CTTCACGCGCCCTCGCTAGGCCCTTGATCGCCCAGCGATTTTTCTGCAGTCGGGTGTATGAACCACTACACCGCTCCTGCAGAAAAACCACTGGCCTACCAATGTCCTGCGCGAGCATCACGCGAGTTCATGAAATATCCGGGCTAGCGCCCAAGATCGCCGCGCAATTTAGTCCTCAGCGGCTTCAGCATCTACCTCTGCCGCTAGCTGCCCGGCGCGGGTGTAGAAGTGGTCGGTGCTCAGTCCGCTGGAAAGTTGGAAAGTTGGTGGCTTGAGCAAGACGCTGAACTGCGGATTGCTGCGGTAATCGTCGCGCGCCTGCTGCGGCAAGGTAAATACCAGATAGAGCAGCACGCTCACGCTGACCGCGACGATCGCCCGACGCACGCCGGAGCCGTGCGAAATCACGCCCAGGTGTCCCCACAGGGCAACTGCCAGGAATCCGAACAGACTGAGCGTACCCAACGCCTGCTCAAGAGCATCGCCGCTGAGTGCGAACAGTGCGTACTCCACCAGCGTGTTCAACAACAGTGCGCCGATCATGCATAGCGCGCCAATACTCAAATGCGCCGCATAGTTAAGGCGGTGCGCGAACACGCGGTTGACCAGGGCCCAGGCCAAGGCCCAGATCACTAAAGTCGATACGCTAGTCACCGAGCCGGCGATCGCCGGTAGCCAGGCGCTGTGTTCAGCCTGATTAAGATGTTGCTGTAGGGCGATCAATAGCGCCGCCAGCGCGGCCGTGCCCAGCGCCATCGGGATGCGCGGCAGCAGCGTAGCCCAGCGTCCGCCGGTGGGATCTTTAAGCGCGCCGACAATCGTTTCGTCACAGCTGCGGTAGCGCAGCGCGGTGTGTCCGACACGGATCTCGGTCGGTCCGGACAAGGCAATACGGTCTAAGCGCTGGTGGCTATCGGCTAGGCGCAAACCGTTGACGCTGTTCAAGTCCACCAGCGTCCAGCCGTCGCCCCCCCAGCGTAACTGCGCGTGGTGCGCGCATACGTAGGGGTCTTCCAGCACCAAATCGTTGTCCAGGGCGCGACCGATGCGCAACACTTCGCCGCTGATCCGCACGCGCTCGCGCAGAGCGCCGCTGCGCTCGTGTACTTCCAGCACCGCATTGTCTCGAACGGCCTCGCTGGACTCGGGCTGCTGCTTTGCCGCCTCTACGGATTCCATTTCACGCTCTCCAGTACGGCTTCAGCAAAGCGTAGTCCGTGGTCGATGCTCACCCCCGTTAGCACTAGGGTTGTGGTCAGCGCTTGATGGGGCTGATTCAAGGTAATTTGCCGCTGCATCAAGTCATACAGGCCAGGGTATTTTTTGTAAGTGCGCAGGCACAGAACCACCTTCAAACGCAGATCGCCACGATCAACCGCTTCGGTTTGGCATTGAAAGCTGCTCATGTTGTCTTCGTTGCCGCTGAAGCCGCCGTAGAACTTCGCAAAACTGCTTTCCATCAGCGCCCAAAAGCGCAGTTGACCCAGGTCCTTGGTGCTCACCAGCGTATGGTCCATGCGAATGGCGCCGGTGGACAGCTGGTCGCTCAGATAGATGTTCTCGTCGGTGTAGCAGCTGTAGGCCACCGTATCGACCAAGCGCTCCTCGCTCTGGTCGCTACGCGAAGAACAGTTGATGTAGCCGCCTAACTTGCCCGGAATGGTGTAACTGCCCAGGGTCGCTGTCGCCAAAGCCTGTGAAGTGAGTTCATCCAGATAGCGCTGTTGGTTCGCAAACAGCTGGCTGCCAATGCGCTCATGCAGCGATTCATTGTCGTCGGCCACACGCTTGAGCATCGACAATACGAACCCGGCAGGAACCAAGAAACTGACCTGATTGCCCGCGGTGGCTACGTTAATGCCGATCACGTTGCCTTGGCGGTCGACGGTGGGTCCGCCACTCATACCCGGATTGATCGAGCCGCTGAAGTGGATTCGCTCGTATAGCGATTTTTCGAGCAGGCCGTTGTAGGTGCCCTCAATAATGGTCATGCCCAGGTCGTAAGGGTTGCCGAAGGCGTAGAGGCGTTCGCCCTTGGCCGGCAAAGTGCTCTCAATCGCCAGAAAGGGTCGGCGCACGGCGGCTGCCCGCAGCAGCGATAAATCGTGCACCACGTCGACGTTGAGCAACTCCAATGGGCCGCTGCTGCCGTCGTCGAGCACGTATTCGGCGCGATACTTGCCCGGATGTTCGACCAAATCGGCGATCACGTGATAGTTGCTGATTATTTCGCCGGCGTCGCTAATGAAAAAACCTGAGCCGAGCGAAGATTTCTCGCCGCCGACTTCGTCGATGATGCGAACCTGCACCACGGCCGCCTTGTAGCGCGAGAAGACCTCCTCGGTGCTCCAGTCTTGGGCCAGGGCTGGGGTGGCGAGTATCAGCAGAAGCAGAAAGAACAAGCGCATCGGCGCGAAAAGATCCAGATAAGAACGAACCCGAGTATAGCCATCGCGAAGTGTGTTGCGCGTGCTAAGTGGCTGGTGTGTCGCCAGTGCCCGCGCCGAGTCACAAACAGCGCCGCATGGCCGATCCCACTGATCACTACGCTCGTTTGTCCGCCTCGCCCACCCTGCCGCGCGGGCGCAGCCGTGGGAATGCCTTCGATGTCGCCGAGCTCTACGCGGGGCCGGCGCCCACCGGTCAGGCCGCCGCACAGACCGATGCAGATCTCGACGAGCGCCTGTCTGGATTGCCTTTCAGCGAGCTAGCAGCTCGCGCTCAGCGAGACCATGGTTCTGCGAATCGTTTGCCGGACACTCGGCCCGTTGCTCGTCCAACATACGGGCAGCAATTGCGGGCATGCTGGACATTGCGACGGTGCCGCTCGGCTGCCGCCCGAAATCTATGGAGCAAAACCATGAGTGAAACAACCAATCGCCAGTTCAAACTGGCTCAGCGCCCGGTGGGCATGGTCAAACGCAGCGACTTCGATTTCGTCGAGGCGCCAGTGCCGGAAATCGGTGACGGCGAAGTGTTGATTCGCACGGAGTATCTGTCTCTCGATCCAGCCATGCGCGGCTGGATGAATGAAGGCAAGTCCTACATTCCCCCCGTCGGTATTGGTGAGGTAATGCGCGCCGGTGTGGCCGGCATGGTGGTGGCCTCCAACCACCCTAAGTTTGCCGAGGGTGACTCGGTGGTTGGCATGCTCGGCGTGCAGGACTACGCCGTGTCGAACGGCAAGGGATTGACCAAAGTTGATCCCAAGTTGGCGCCACTGCCGGTTTACCTGGGCACGCTGGGCATGCCCGGAATGACCGCTTATTTCGGTATTTTGGAAGTCGGTGAGCTCAAATCTGGCGACACTGTGGTGGTCTCCGGTGCAGCCGGCGCGGTGGGTCAGGTCGTCGGTCAGATCGCCAAGATTAAGGGTTGCCGCGTCGTCGGCATCGCCGGTGGTGCCGACAAATGTCGCTACGTCACCGAAGAGCTGGGCTTCGATGCGGCGATCGACTACAAGTCCGAAGACGTCAAAAAGGCGCTGCGCCAGCACTGCCCCAAGGGCATCGACATCTACTTCGATAACGTTGGCGGCGAGATTCTGGAAGCCGCGCTGTCGAATCTGGCCATGCATGCGCGAATCGTGATTTGCGGCGCGATTTCGCAGTACAACAACACCACGCCGGTCAAAGGCCCCAGCAACTACCTAGCGCTGCTGGTCAATCGCGCATCGATGAAGGGCATGGTGGTGTTCGACTATGCGCCGCGTTACGCCGAGGCAATGACCGCAATGGCCGGCTGGATGCGCGAAGGCAAGCTGAAGTCGCGCGAAGACATCTCGCAAGGCCTGGAGAACTTCCCCGAGACCCTGCTCAAGCTGTTCAAGGGCGAGAACACCGGCAAGCTGGTGCTCAAGGTCGCGAGCGGCTAGGCAGTAAAGCCAGCGGCCGGGGGTTTCCCGTCGCTGGTGGCCGCATGTGCTGCGCGAAACGGGCAGCGAAGATCGGATCGCGCAGCGGTTTTTCCTCAGTCGGGTGTATGAACCACTACACCGCTCCCTTTTCTTGGAAAAACACTGTGAAAAACCACTGGCCTACCAATGTCCTGCGCGATCATCGCGCGAGTTCATGAAACATCCGGGTTAGATCGCCGATGCTATCTGAACGACCGCAAATGCTGGGCGATGCGGCCATTACACGCTAATGTCAGCGCCCCTGTTCGCTAGCCCGTTGCCGATGTCCGCAATTGACCTCAACGCCGAGCGTGGCGAGTGGAAAAAGCTCCGCAGCAGCGACCAAGTTTTGCTGCGCCTGCTAGCTTTACACCCGGAAGGCAGCACGCTGCGGAATATCGTCGTTGAGTGGACTGGACTGCGACCTTTCAAAGCCGACATAGGCAAACCACCGGCGGTGGCGGTCCTGCAGCGCCGTGCTGACGCACTCCCGGCCTGGGTAGAGCTCAAAGGCAATCGGATGCGCGCAAGCCAAGCCCTGCGTCGGGTCGTATTGCTGGAGGATCAAACCCGTGAGTGGGCGACGGCGCGCCTGGATGCAGCGCTGCCGCGGCGACCCATCTACTGGTCCCCCTACGGCTATGGCATCAGGCAGGATCTGGTCCTTTGTTGGCTGATCAGCGGCGCGCCGGGGGCAGATCCTAAGCGCAACTCGGCTACCTTGCCCGAAGACGATCTGCTGTCGCGCGCGCTGGACTGGCTGTTACCGCCAGGCCATTCAGAGGCGGCGGTCCAGGGCCTGTCATCGGCCATGCGGCGCCAATGGGTTTGGTTAGGCTACACAGCCGCGATTGATACCGCCGATTCCAGCCTGCCGGCATGGCGGGACCGGTTTAGCGCTTTGGATCGTGAGGATCAAGTCGATTTGGCACAAAGCGCTCGATTGCTCGACGACGCCCTGCTGTGCGGCCGGGCTAAGCAGCACGATTTTGAGTGCGACTATCTCGATACGGCGGCTGACGCCTCAACGCGCTGCCTGCAGCAACCGGATCTGGTTTGGCTGCTCGGCTTGGAAACGGCCATCAAGGCCTATCGCAAAATGGGATTGGACGATCGGCTGACCGGCGTGCCGGGGCTGCTGCACTGGCTGTTGCTGTTGGCCGACCAGAGCAAAGCCAGCCTGCGCCGCTTGCGCAGCCTGTCGCGGATGGACCTGAACAAGATGCCACAGCGTGAATGGCATCGGCAAGAACGACTGGCGCAGATGGCCAGGGCAAATTGAAGCTAAGCCTGGATGCGCCCTTTGATCTCGATGAGCCGGTGAGCTGGTATAAAAATGAGAACACTTGGTATC
>QIMA01000508.1 GCA_003233535.1 Rhodanobacteraceae bacterium | reverse complement strand
GCCAATTCCCAGGCCCAGAATCAAGGTAATAGCGAACACCGAGCCGGGCGTCCTCAACAGGCTCCGGAAGGCAAAACGCAGGTCATTCCACACGGTACGCTCCTAACAGCTGCCGACATCGGTGCATTTGCGAGCATGCGCGGGCCAAGCTCAGTGTGTGCAATGACACGTGCAAACTGGCCGAAAGCGTGGTGAGCTTGGCCGCCAACGTTGGAACAGGCGCAACGCATGATCCACAAAGTCGTTTGCCTTGCTTACCAGGACGTCCAAGTGCTGGATGTGATCGGGCCTATGGAAGTGTTTGGGCGAGCGACTCGTTGGCTCTGCGATCAGGGGCGCAGCAGCGCGCCCGCATACGAGCTAGAAATCGTCGCCGAGCAAGCCGGGGCCGTGCTGACGTCCTCGCCCGGTATCGTCGTTCAAGCTCAGCGCAGTTGGCGCCAAGTGCAGCAAGCAGACACGCTGTTGATTGCCGGCGGCATGGGCTGGGAACGTGCCGCTGCGGATCCGGAATTGCGCAGTTGGTTGCGAAGAATCCAGGCGCAGGGTACGCGTATTGCCGGCGTTTGTACCGGTGCCTTGATTCTGGCTCGAGCCGGCTTACTTGATGGCTTGCGCGCTACAACGCACTGGGCCTACTTCGACCAGCTTCGACGATTGGCACCGAACTGTACGGTCGACGTTGATGCGATCTATCTGCAGGTCAACGAGCGCTTGTACACCTCAGCGGGAGTTACGGCGGGGATGGACATGGCCTTGGGGCTGGTGCAGATCGATCACGATGCTGGGGTTGGTCTAGCGGTGGCGCAAGAGCTAGTGATGTTCGTCAAGCGCCCCGGCGGGCAATCCCAGTTCAGCCGCACGCTGGCTACCCAAGCGCACGACGACGATCGCCTCGCCGCGCTGCAAACCTGGATGGTTGATCGCCTCGATGCCGATCTTTCTGTGCCGGAGCTGGCGGCGCGCGTGAATATGAGCCCGCGCAACTTCGCCCGCCGCTTTCAGCAGGCCTGCGGTGTGAGCCCCGCTCGCTACGTCGAACAGTTGCGCTTTGAGGCGGCACGCCGGCGCTTGGAGGAGTCCGAGCTGCCGCTATCGCGGATCGCCGAGCAGGTGGGTTTGGGATCGACGGAGACGCTGCGCCGGCTGTTCCAGCGCAACCTGTCGATGGCGCCGCAGGAATACCGGCGGCGCTTTAGCAGCGCCGATTGACGATCGGTTTTCGTTCAGTTGTAGGTCGGACAAAGACCGAGCCCCAGCGAGGACGTGTCCGACACGCGCTCTGGAACCATTCCTTGCGCATCGTTAAAGCGCCGCGGAGACTGGATATTGAATTGAGGCCAGGGTCCCGGCTTGCCGGCATTCGTCATCATCAACAGTCGGACACGGCCTCGCCTAGGCTCGGTCTTTGTCCGACCTACGAATGGCTGGAATGGGCAACTGAAACTCAGCTCTCAGGGCGTAGCAGCCTTCGGTTAGCGACGTCAGTCGCCAGAGACGCCAGAGACATGCAGTCACCGAACACGCACTGGGCCCTTCCTTTGCTTTTCCTGGGCCCTCTGCTCTGTCTCGCATCTACTAAGCTACCCGCGCCTTCCGACTGCGCTGCAGGTGCACCAACAGCAGCGATACAGCGGCAGGCGTGACCCCGGAAATACGTCCCGCCTGACCAATGCTGGCTGGACGAACTCGCTGCAGTTTCTGCAGCACTTCGGTCGATAAACCGGACACCTGGTCGTAGTCGAAGTCCAGCGGGATGGTTTCGTCTTCGTGTCGCCGGTTACGCGCAATCTCGGTTTGCTGGCGGACCAGATAGCCCTCGTAGCGGGATTGGATCTCGACCTGCTCAGCGGCAGCTTGTTCATCGACGCCGGGACCGATGGCCTCGATCCCCATTAGCTGGGCGTAGTCGAACTCTGGACGCTTGAGTAGATCAAAAACCGGCGTTTCGCGGCTCAACTTGTGGCCAAGTTGGTCGGCGATGGCGATGCCTAAGGGGTTGTTAGGGCTTGCCCAAATCTTCTTCAGGCGCGCACTCTCGGCTTCGATTGCGTCCCGTTTGCGTGCGAACCGTTCCCAGCGCTGATCGCCAACTAGCCCTAAATCGCGGCCGATTTCGGTCAGCCGTAGGTCGGCGTTGTCTTCGCGCAGCTGCAGTCGATACTCCGCCCGCGAGGTAAACATGCGGTAAGGCTCGTCGGTGCCGTGAGTGACCAGATCGTCAATCAGCACGCCGATGTAGGCCTGATCGCGGCGCGGGTGCCAGGGCGCCTGACCGCGCGTCTCTCTGGCCGCATTGAGGCCGGCGATGAGGCCCTGCGCGCCGGCTTCTTCGTAGCCAGTCGTACCGTTGATCTGCCCGGCGAAATACAGCCCGCGCAGTGCCTTGGTCGCCAACGATGGCTGCAGATCGCGCGGATCAAAGTAGTCGTACTCAATCGCGTAACCGGGTCGCAGCAGTCGCGCCTGTTCGAGTCCGAGAATGCTTTGCACGAAGGCTACCTGCACGTCGAAGGGCAGGCTGGTGGAAATGCCGTTGGGGTAAATTTCGTGAGTGCGCAGACCTTCGGGTTCGATGAAGATCTGATGGCTGTCCTTGCTGGCGAAGCGCACCACTTTGTCTTCGATGGAAGGGCAATAGCGCGGGCCACTGCCCTCGATTCGACCGGTGTATAGCGGCGAGCGATGCATTGCCTCGCCGATGATCTCGTGCGTCCGCGCGTTGGTGTGAGTGATCCAGCACGGCACCTGCTCGGGGTGCTCGTCCACATTGCCCATAAAGGAGAACACCGGCATCGGTTGGTCCCCCGGCTGACGCTGCATGACCGAATAGTCCACGCTGCGACCATCAATGCGCGGTGGCGTACCGGTTTTTAAACGGCCCACGTTGAACGGCAGTGCGCGCAGCCGCTCGGCTAGCGCCATGGCTGGCGGATCCCCGGCGCGGCCGCCGCGCTTTGTTTCGAAGCCAACGTGGATCAAGCCGCCGAGGAAGGTGCCGGTGGTCAACACGACAGTCCGCGAACGAATTTGCAGGCCGTGCTCGGTGACTACGCCGCAAACTCGTTCGTCTTCGACGATCAAGTCGTCTACGCCGGCTTGAAACAGCTCTATGCCGTTCTCGGCCTCGACTAACTCCCGAATTGCCTGTTTGTACAGCGTGCGGTCCGCCTGACAGCGCGTTGCGCGCACTGCTGGACCCTTGCTGGCATTGAGCGTACGCCACTGGATGCCCGCTTGATCGGCCGCTTTGGCCATTGCCCCGCCGAGTGCATCAATCTCGCGAACCAAGTGTCCCTTGCCGATGCCGCCTATAGCCGGATTGCAGCTCATCTGGCCAAGCGTATCGAGGTTGTGGGTGAGTAGCAGCGTGCGCGCGCCGGTGCGTGCAGCGGCTAGCGCCGCCTCGGTTCCGGCATGCCCGGCACCAACCACAATGACGTCGTATTCGGAGGAGTTCATAAGCGAAAGCGTCGAATCAGATCAGGTGCTTAGACGAGCAAGCTTAACTTGCTCTGTAACTTAAAGTTGCCTAGCTCGCCGTTGGCACGCCCTATGCATTATCAGTGGCGTAGTCAGGGGGAATCGGCGGTCGTCTCAAGCAGTTGGGGCGGCCGCTTTCTTTTGTGCCAGCTTCACGAAGGGTGGCCCCGCTCAACGGTGTTCAACTGGAACAGGGGGAATCCTGATGAACGTGGTTTCCGTCGAGCGAGACCTTCGTAAAACGTTGCGGTAGCGGCGGTGCGAGCAGATCCCCTGTGATCGCTTCTACGCTTATCGCCGATTTTAGATGGACATATTCGGAGCGACTGTGACGATCGTCAAGCTTCGCAGCCGCGAAATCGAAGGATTCGGCTTGCTCCTGCCGGGCGAATTCGAGTTCGCCACGTACCGGTCCAACCATCGTGGGCACGGTCACTTTGTGCCCGACTGCGTCACTGTATTGCGTAGTTTAGTCCTTGTCGCGACCTCGTCGGCTGCTGCTAGGAGCGCGTGAGCTGCTGCGTGGGGCCGGTGCAGAGCGGCTCCGCTGGACGTTGCTGCTGCGCGACGACGGTTTACTCGAATTCGAACTTGACGGCTTGCTGCGTGATCGCTGGGCTGGCGCACTACTCGAACGGCTGCTCGGACGCGACGATCCTCTGCTGCTTGTGGTCGGCGGCCGCGACGACCGTTGTGGACGACTAAAGCTCTGCGTCCGACTGCGCTGTGCGGGCGCGCGGCTGCTCGGTGCCCGACGATTGACCGGGGCGACCTGAGAAGCGCGCTGGCGCACGGTTGGCTTGCGCTCGTAGTCAGCACTTGCGCCCCGCGTGCTTACCGTTGCCGACCGCGAGTTCGTTGGTCGAGTCTGGTTTAGACCCCGGCTAAGCTCACGCGTGCGATTTCTAGTCTGAGCGCGGCTGTCGTAAGCACGCGGCTGTTGCTGATAGCCGGCGCCGCGCTGACTGTAGCCGTAGCCTGCACCGTTTTGCCGTCCGCGCGAGTAGGAATACGGAGCGGGGAGGCCGCTGCTCAGCGTGTAGGCACGATCCCGAACGTGCTCTCGGTCGCCGCGGTGTTCGCGATCACGGTCATGGTCACGGGTACGGGCACGGGCACGGTAGTGATGGTGGCGATAAGGCCGCCAGTAGCCGGCGTAATACGGGGAGTAGTAGCCAGAATGGAATCTCGAATAAGGCCAGCCGTAGCCGTGGCTAAAGCCGTTCCAACCATAGTAAGGGTTATAGAACGGATCTAGCCCATAGCCGAAGTAGCCGTGCCGATACGGCGCATACGTGTAGTAATCCCAGCCCCAGTAGAGGCTGAAATAGGGATCGTAGCTGCGCGTAACGTCGAACGCCGCGTAGCCGTCGTAGCCATAGCGATTGTCGCGTTCGTAGTAGTCATCGTCGTTGTAACCGCCGTTGTAACCGCCTGAAGACTGGTAGTACGCGTCTTCGTAGTAGCCGTCGGTCACGCAGGCACTCAAAAACAGCGCCATCACCAGCAGGATGGTCACCCGCATAGCCGCAACTCCCTTCGGTAGGGTCAAGGACTCTAACTTAGGCTTCTGGGGATGAATCGGTGGTGAATTTTGCCGGCTGCGCGGCCCGCGCCGGCATGCCGATGGCCGCCATCGCGGTCGTTCCATTCGGATATTGACTGGCGCAAATACGGATCTAGCCCGGATATTTCATGAACTCGCGCGATGATCGCGCAGGACATTGATTGCCCAGTGGTTTTTCACTGTGTTTTTTCAAGAAAGGGAGCGGTGTAGTGGTT
>QIMA01000080.1 GCA_003233535.1 Rhodanobacteraceae bacterium | reverse complement strand
GTCACAACGTGAATTGAGGCTGCCTGATCGCAATGAAGGCACAGTTCAGTCGTGGTGGCGCTGTCGTGTACGAAAGGTCAGAGCTTGGGCACGCTGCGCGCGCAATCATCACAGGATTTTATTTGTCTAAGGAGCAAAAGCACAGAGCACAAGAACCCAGACAATCTGTCATCGGCAACAGCAACACCGAAACATCCCACACACAAAAAATCTGACACCCCCCGCCGGGTTGAGTCGACGCCGAAGTTAAGGACGGAAAAACGACTAGAAGAGGGGTGATAAGCAGTAAGCACAACCGAAACATAGACGTAACCTGTTTTGAACGAGATCGACCCGATCAAGGCCATTCAGCTCAGCCTCAAGGGATGCTTGCTGAACATCATGCCGCTGATCGTATTGGGGCTGTTGATCATGGCACTGTCCATCGCGACCGTATTCACCCTTGGACTGGGAATGCTGGTTGTCATGCCCATCATGTTTGCCACCATGTACACCTGCTACCGAGCTATCTTCTATCGGTGAGCCCGACGTTTGCTCCGGTCCTGTGCGTTAGTGCAATGTGCAGCTGCAATAGCTCATGCGGGCACATGTCCAGTCGTTTCGCACGCGACGTCAAGATCGTCAGCCAGCCAAGGACGTTCGACGCCTACCTATTCTTTCCGCTTTGCTAATCGTGCGGAGCCGGCACCACACGATTTCGGCCTGCTGCTTTAGCGCGATACAGCCGACGGTCGGCTTCAGCCAAAGCCGCCGTCGAATCGGCGAAACCAACCGCTTCGACCCAACCAATGCTCACCGTGAAGCTCAGCGGCGAGTCCTGATAATGCGCAATGGGGCCATCGCCGACCGTGCTTCTTAGCTGCTCAAACAGACGCACGCTTTGGCCTGCCGGCAACTGCGCAACGAGAAGGAACTCTTCGCCGCCAAACCGCGCGCACCATAGCGATTCAATGCTGCGCATGCGCCCAGCCAACGCCGACAGCGCCCGATCACCCGCTTGATGGCTGTGCTTGTCGTTGATCTGCTTGAAGTGATCAACGTCCAACAGCGCAACGCAAAGCGCCGATCCATCGCTAGTCATGGCAGCAAAGCAGTCGCGTAAGTGCGCGTCAGCACTGCTGCGGTTGGGCAAATCGGTCAATGAATCATGGCCAGCTTGATAGCGCAGCTCTTCCAACAAACGCGACTTCTCACGATCGGCATCATCGAGCTGCTTGGCGCGTTCGCTCAACTCGGTGGTCCGCTCAGCGACCATCGCCTGCAGACGCCGCTCATTGCGTCTGACTGCACGCAAACGTAGCGAATACATGCCCAGCACTAGCGCGCCGACCAAGGCTAGCAGCAGCACTCGTACCCAGCGCTTTTGCCACAGCGTCGCCTGCACCACGAACGGCACTTGCAGCTCAGGCCCGTCCGCCTGATAGGCATCGGCGCGTGCTTTCACTCGGAGCACGTAGTCGCCGGGTGGCAAGTTCGTGTAGCCGATTGAGGATTCCGGCTGTAGCGGCCCAAAACCGTCGTCATAGCCATCTAGCCAGTGACTAAACAGCACCCGCTCGGCATCGCTATAAACCAAACCCGCGAGACCAAATTCGATTCGGCGGCTGCTCGGCCGCAGGCTAATCGGTTGTTCAACAGCGATGCCGTCAACACTGACCTGCTCCAGCACGACCGGAACAAGCGGGCTTGGTGGAGGAGGAAAGTCCTTGCCGTACAGACGACTGACGCCATTGGAGGTGGGAATCCACAAGCTGCCGTCTTTGCCCAGCCAGCCAGCCGGTTGCGTCCCTCCATTGCATTGTGTCGCGCTCAGCCCGCTCTCAGCAGTGAGCAGCAGCGGCCGAAGGGTATCGGCTCTACCGTCCAGGACCGCCTCTATGGCGCCACGTTCCACCCGCGCCAAACCGCGATTGGAGGTCAGCCAAAATTCACCGCTGGGCTCTATTAGTACCCGAAAAAGCGTGTCGCTCGGCAATCCATGGGCACGTCCAATGGACTGAAATTTCCCGTCACGCATACGAACCAGGCCCGCGTCAGTCGCCAGCCAAGCTAGGCCATCGGCTTCGAACTGGATATCAAAGGTATCCAAGCCCGGATAGTCCTGAGACTGATCAAACACCTGCACCTGACCATCAACCCCGAGTCGGGCCAAACCAATCGCTGTGCCGACCCAGAGATTGCCCTGCGGATCGTTGGCCAAGCTGAGCACGAAGTCGGGACTAGCCTTCGGGAACAGATCAATCACGGTTAATTCGCCGTCCGCGTAACGAGCGAGTCCTTCCGACGTACCCACCCACAAAACCGACGCGGACTCTGCCAGCAGCACTCGCACTTGGTCTTGCGGCAAGCCAGCATCTCGATCCAGCTGGAACACGACTTTACCGTCGCGTAGACGGCGCACACCGGCCGCGTAAGTTCCTACCCAGAGGTCTCCCGAGGGGTCTTCAGCAAAGGCCGTGATGCTGCTGTTCGCCAGATCACGATTGGCGTCCCTCGTCACCATCCCATCATCACCATAGCGATAGAGCCCGCCGCTGGTGCCGATCACCACTTCCCCGTTCGGCCGCTCCGCTACGACGCGCACGAACGGACTGTCGACACCCTGGGCGATACCGACTCGCTCTATTGCGGTCTCTAATACCTGAGTCAGGCCGCCGTTGGTACCCACCCAGAGGCTACGGTCGCCGTCTATCAACAACGATAAGACCCGCGGGTTGGGTAGGCCTTCGGCAGCACCCAACTGCTCCGTTTCGGCGACCAAACCGCTAGCGTCGAAACTGATCCGATACAGACCATTGGCCTGGGTCCCAACCCACAACCGCCCGACACGGTCGGCCGCCAGGACATTGATAGTTACCTGCCGCATTGCCCGTGGCAGCTCGATGCTATGCAGTTCACTTCCCACCAATCGAAACAGCCCCTGTTCGCCGCCGGCGAGGATCTCCCCCGCTGTCGTTTCGATAACTGCCCGAACCTGGCCACCACCGAGATTGTGCAACTCGCCATTCGGCAGCGGCAGAACCTCCAGGCCGCGGTGCGTGGCAAGCAACAATCGTTGACTAGCAGCGATGGCTAGCGCAAAAACCCGGTGGCCGCGCTCACCAATCCTCCGCTGCTGGCCGTTATCGACCACGATCACACCATTGTCGGCCGTACCGGCGTAAACTCGCCCCTCACCGTCCTCAACTAATGCAAGCACTTGATCGGTTTCCAGATCAGGGTGGCGCAATCCGGTAGTCCAGCGGTCAGAATACAGTCGCGCGGCGCCGTTCTCACTCTGACCTAGCCACAATGAGCCATCAGCGGCAGCGAGCAGCGAGCGCACTCCGCCCTGTCCCATCTGCGGATGTGCCGAATGATCGTAGACGCGAAAACCCTGCCCGTTGAAACGCGCTACGCCCTCCCACGTGGCTGCCCACAAGTAGCCATCGGCGTCACGGGCAATCGCATGTACGGTGTTCTGCGGCAGGCCGTCATCAACGTCGAAGGTCTTCACCGTGACGGTGTTAATTGGCCGCAGCGCGCTGGACTGGTTGCCAACGTCACCGACTACTGCTTGCGCGGCCGCCACTTGCAGCCACAAACCAGCAAGCGTCGCCAGGGCCGTCAGCTTCACTACTCAGCAGCCCCTTTGCGACCACCGCGATTAGCGACTGCGTAAAGCACGCTGCCGGCGGCAAGCAAAGCTAGCGTCGCCAGTACCGAATTCAACTTCACCTGGGTGAGCAACCCTAAACAAACCAGTACCGCCAATCCTGGCACCAACCAGCCGCCGGGCAAGCGCATGAAGTCGGGATCGGCAGCAGACTGCCGTTTCACCGCCGGCATCGAGGCCACACAAAGCAGATACAGCAGCAGACGAATGAGTACGCTGAGTACTGCAAGCCAAACGAAACTGCCGCTGGCAGCCAGAGCGAAGGCCAACAAACCGTAGAATGCAATCGAGTTCGCGGGAGTGGTATATCGCTCGCTGACCGCACCGAACCAAGCGGGCAATTGGCCGTCCAAACCCAATCGGTAGCTCATGCGTGCGGTGGAGAACATCGAGCCAAGCAGGTTGCCGGTCACAGAAGCTACTAGGCCGGCCATCACCAGCACGGCGCCCACCGGTCCGAACCAGACATCGCCTGCGGCGACTAAAGCACGCTCAGTATTGGGTAAATCAGGCAGAATACGCTGCGCAGCGAGTTGGATCAGCGCGTAGAGCACGGCCGAAACAGCCAACGCCCAGAGCAAGGCTCGGGGCATGTCGCGCTTCGGGTTCTTAGCTTCGCCTGCCGGAACTACGCCGGACTCAAAACCTACATAGGCGTAGATTACCAGCAGCAGCACGGCACCCAGTTCCGCGCCGGCAGGAGACTGTGTGGCGCTGGCGAACACGGTCTGATCAAGGCTGAACAGGCCGTACCCAGCCAGCGCAATGAGCGGTAGTAGCTTGACCACCGTCAACCCACCCAGCGAGCGGACTGCAGCGCGAGCCCCGACTATATTGATCCAGACCAGTCCGCCGCTGAGCACCAGCAGCAGGCCAATGCGGACTGCTCCGGAGTTCGCAGCCGGCCAGAAATAGCCGACCGAAGCCACCAACAAACTCAGGTTTGCCGCGAACGAGGTGACCCGGGCGACGTAGTAAGCCCACCCGGCCTGGAAGCTAACGAATGGCCCGAAGGCGACTCGCGCATACAGCATCGGACCACCAGTGCCCTGAAACGCGCTGGCGAGTTGAGCAAAACAAAGCACGATCGGCGCAATCATCACCGCGCAGATCACGAACACCCAGGGGCTAAAAACGCCGGCGAGTCGCTCTGCTGAGGCCGGCACGCCAAAGATACCCGCGCCGATCATGCCGTTGATCATCAGCAACCACAGCGCGAACACGGACAACTGGCGCTTGAGCGGCTCGCGGTCGTCGGCGACCTCGGGGACAGACATCGGCAACTCACCTCAACTCGGGTCAGATTCGAATCTACCTTAGATCCTGCCCTAACCGCAGCACGCGGATAGTCCACGGTCAGGCGATTGCGGCAGACTTGATCATCTGCAAACCCGCGATATCCTGTGCTGCGCCGCAAACAGACAAGCCTGCGCCGATTGAAATACGCTGTGCTTCCCTCATTCGATCCGCCTATCCGATGAAACTAACTAAACTGCCGCTTGCTGCCGTTATCGCCCTGAGCCTGAGCCTGTTTGGCTGCCAAGAAACGCCACAACAAACCGCGGCTCCTGCTGCAGCGGAACCGGCGGCTGCCGCCACGCAACAGGCCAACCCAAT
>QIMA01000425.1 GCA_003233535.1 Rhodanobacteraceae bacterium | reverse complement strand
CCAGGCGGGCAGCGATTAAGCGGCGCCTCGCCCAGCGCAATCGCCTCGGCGTACGGCCGACAAGCCGGATAACCACAGCGCGTGCACTGGGTTTGCGGCAACAGGGCGTCGATTGACTCGATGTTGCAGTCTGAGTCCTTCATCGCATTCACCACAGTCGGGCGTCCCATCTCGTCGAGCCGATTGTCCACGTGTTCGACTTCGCCCGACGCGGGGAATCTTGCTGGCAACTGGAACTGGCCACTGGCAATCGCTCTACCTAACCCGCATTCCCGGCTCCGCGCCGCTATCGGGTCGCAGCAGGAAAGGACCGCCGCGCTCATCAGATGCGGCCATCACCATGCCCTGTGAAAGCCCGAAGCGCATCTTGCGTGGTGCCAGATTGGCGACCATCAAAGTCAATCGGCCAACCAACGTTGCTGGCTCATAGGCGCTCTTAATCCCAGCGAATACTTGACGTGGCTCATCCTCACCAATGTCGAGCACCAGACGTAACAGCTTGTCTGCACCTTCAACGCTTTCAGCCTCGACGATCTTGGCGATGCGCAGATCGACTTTGTTGAATTCGTCGATGTTGATCATGCTGTCGCCCGGCTCTGCGTTCTTGTAGTCCGGAGTTGGTTCGCTCTTGGTGGTGCTGCGGGTTTGTTGTCGATTGAGTACCGGAGCCGTGTCGCTGCCAACGGCAGGTGCCACCACCAGTTTCTTGGTCGACTTCGCATCCAGGCGTGTCAGCAGGGGCTGGTAGGGCTCGATCGCGTGATCCAGCAGTGGCTTAGCCAGTCCGGCGAAGCTGTCCAGCTTGGCGTTGAGGAATTCCTCGGCCTTGTCTGCGGTGAACGGCAGGATTGGCTTAAGGTAGCCAATCAGCACGCGGAACAGATTGATACCCTGGGTGCAGATGCCCTGCAGTTCTGCTTGGCGACCTTCTTCCTTGGCGACCACCCAAGGTTTCTGCTCATCGATGTAGCGGTTGGCTTGATCGGCCAAGGCCATGATCAGGCGCGTCGCCTTGGCCGCGTCTCGTGAGGAAAACGCCTGCTGAATCTCCTCACCTGCGGTGATGAAGTGCTCGAATAAGGTGGTGTCTGGCAGCGCTGCGGCCAGCTTGCCGTCAAAGCGCTTGGCGATAAAGCCCGCGCAGCGGCTAGCGATGTTGACCACCTTGCCAACCAAATCAGCGTTGACCTTGGTCGGGAATTCCTCGAGATTCAAATCCAAGTCACCTAAGCCCGGGCCAAGTTTTGCGGCCAAGTAGTAACGCAGATAGTCCGGCTCGAAGTGCTCCAGATAGGTCGCTGCTGTGATGAAACTGCCGCGAGCCTTGCTCATTTTCTGCCCGTCGACGGTCAAGAAGCCGTGCGCATGCACCATATTCGGCGTGCGCATGCCAGCGCCGTGCAGCACTGCCGGCCAGAACAGCGTGTGGAAATAGAGGATGTCTTTGCCGATAAAGTGCACCAGTTCGGTGTCGCTATCCGGGCTAAGCCAGCCTTCGAAGTCGAGGCCCTCGCGCTCGGCGAATTCTTTCAGCGCGCCCAAATAGCCGATCGGCGCATCCAGCCAGACGTAGAAATACTTGCCCGGTGCGTCGGGAATCTCGAATCCGAAATAGGGGGCGTCGCGGGAGATATCCCAGTCCTTTAGGCCCGATATAAACCATTCGTCGAGTTTGTTGGCAACCTCTTCCTGCAATCGTCCCGATCGGACCCAGCTCTTCAGCATCTCCTCGAAATCACCCAGCTTGAAGAAATAATGCTCCGAACTCCGGCGGACCGGTCGCGCACCAGAAACAACGGAGTAGGGGTCGACTAAGTCGGTCGGCGCGTATGTGGTACCGCAGACCTCGCAACCATCGCCGTACTGATCGGGGCTCGCACACTTCGGACAGGTGCCCTTGATGTAGCGGTCGGGCAAAAACATCTGCCGCTCAGGATCGAAGTACTGCTCAACCTCGCGACTGCTGATGTGCCCGCCCAGGCGCAGTTTCCTATAAATCCGCTCGACCAGTTCCTTGCTCGCCGGTCTGTGCGTGCTGGAGTAGTGGTCGAAGCTGATCCCAAAGCCTTCAATGGCGGCCTCGTGTTCGGCCTGCACAGCGGTGATCAAGGCTTCCGGAGTGATCCCTTCGGCCTCGGCCTTGAGCATGATTGGCGTGCCGTGATTGTCGTCCGCGCAGACGAAATGCACCGTGTGCCCGGCCATGCGCATCGACCGCACCCAGACGTCGGCCTGAATCTGCTCGGTCAGATGACCGAAATGCAGAGGCCCGTTGGCGTAGGGCAAAGCGCTAGTGACCAGGAAGGTGCGGGTAGACATTGGTGCTCCGAGATGGTGCGGGAAAAGGGGGGATTATTTCATGGTTGACGGCGACTGCGTTGCTGAGGGCTGGCTTTTTAGGGCTCAGCCCTCAAAGCAAACATCCGCCGCCCATTTGCCGCAGTAGCCGCCGCAACCTCCACCACACCCATATCCCGCAGTTCCGCCATCTTCGCAATCACCAGTGGCAGCAGCGCAGGCTCGTTGCGTTGGCCTTGATGGCCGTGCAGCGGCTGATCGGGTGCGTCGGTTTCGGCGAGTAGCGAGTTCAGCGGCAGTTCGCGGATTAGTTGCTGCAGGCGTGCGGCGCGAGGATAGGTGATGGGACCGCCGAAACCCAGCATGAAACCCAAGCTGATGAACTGCCGCGCTTGCTCCAGGCTACCGGCGTAGCTGTGGATGACGCCGCGCAGCGGCTGGTATCGGCGCACGGCATGCAACACTTCTTCGTGGGCGCGGCGGGCGTGCAGGATGATCGGTAGGTCGCGTTCGCGCGCAATCGCCAGCTGTGCGTGGAAATAGTGGCGCTGGATGTCCGGGGCTAGATTGCTTACGTAGAAATCCAAACCACTCTCGCCAACCGCGACAGCTGGGTGTAGCTCAAGTACGCGCTCGAGTTCGCTTAGATGATCTTCGCGATGATCGCTCAAGAACATCGGATGCAATCCGTAAGCGGCATGCAGGCCGGGCTCGTTCGCGCACAGCGTTGCCAGTGGCTGCCAGCCGATCGCGCTTACTGCAGGAATGATCAGCGTTTGCACGCCGGCAGCGCGCGCGCGCTGCAGTACAGAAGATCGATCCGACGCAAACTCGGCGGCGTCCAGGTGGCAGTGGCTATCGAGCAGCTTCACCGCATGCACATGCCTGTACTGTCGATCACACGGGGTTCAATCGACAAGATCACATCCCATCGCTTGGCGATATCGGCGCTGATCTGATTGGCCAGTCGGTACAAATCTCGGCCGCTGGCGGCACCGTGATTGACCAAGACCAAAGCGTGGTGGGCGTGCACCCCGGCGTCGCCTACACGAAAGTCCTTCCAGCCGGCCTGGTCGATCAAGTAGCCCGCACTGAGCTTCTCCCAGCCGTTGTCCTGTGGGTACCGCGGGATCGCGGGCAGATGCTTGGCCAGCTCCTGTGCCTGCTTGGTGCTGACGATGGGGTTCTTGAAAAAGCTGCCGGCGTTGCCGATTTGCGCCGGGTCAGGGAGCTTGCGACGGCGTAGGCTGCGCACGGCAGTGGCGATGTCGGCGGCCTTAGCGGCGTCCAGCTTGAGTAGCTGGAGTTCCTCGGCGAGTCCGGCGTAGTCGGTTCTTGGTACGATCTTGCGCTGCAGTTTGAGACGTACGGCGGTTACCCACCAGCTAACGCCTGCATTTTTAAACACGCTGTCACGGTAGCCGAACTGGCACTGCTCGCGGCTCAACCAGCGCAGTTGCGTTTGCTCGCGGTCGTAAATTTGCACTGCGGTGCAGACCGAATCGAATTCCACGCCGTAGGCGCCAATGTTTTGAATCGGCGCGGCGCCGACTCGGCCAGGGATCAGCGCCAGATTCTGCAGGCCGTTCCAGCCGCGGGCTATGCTCCAATCCACCAGCGCATCCCAGTTCTCGCCGGCGCCAATTTCCACTATGACGCTGTCATCGTCTTCATCGATCGGCGCACGCCCCATCAGGGCGTTCACAACCACCAGCCCCGGATAGTCTCCAAGTAATAGGACGTTGGAGCCGTCGCCCAGCAACAGCGGTGGCGCCGAGCCCAACGTCGCTGCAGTCTCCAATAGCGATGGAATCTGCTCCGGCTGCCGCAGTATGGCCAATCCTGCAGCGCGGGCGGTTACCCCAAAAGTGTTGTGAGTAGATAGGTTGGCGTTGCGTTCGATCGCGCATGCGTCCGGGTTGGCATTGGCAACGTTCAAGCTAGGCGTTCACTGGTGATTGCGGGTTAGCCCGCTCAATTCTGCCTGGATGGCGTCAACGATTTCTGAAATGAGTGCGGGTCCGCGATAAACCATGCCGGTGTAGAACTGCACCACACTGGCGCCAGCGCGCATCTTTGCCGCCGCATCGGCACCGCTCATGATCCCGCCGACGCCGACCAACGGCATCGACTCACCCAAGCGCTTCGACATTCCAGCAAGCACCTCGGTTGAGCGCTGCATGACTGGGGCTCCGCTCAAACCTCCGGCCTCAGCCTCACGCCGGTGGCCGCGCACGGCCGGGCGCTCAATCGTGGTGTTGGTGCAGATCAGCCCGTCGATTTGGGCGTCACTGACGACCGTGGCGATCGCGTCCATTTGTGCTTCGTCTAAGTCGGGCGCGATCTTTACTAGCATCGGTTTGCGCTTGCCGTGCTGGGCCGCCAGCTGTTCTTGGCGTTCGCGCAGCGTGCCGACAAAGCGGCGCAGGCTGTCTTCCTCCTGCAAGTGGCGTAGGCCCTGCGTATTCGGCGACGAAATATTCACCGTGACGTAGCTCGCGCGCGGGTAAACGCGCTCCAAGCAATACAGATAATCGTCGGCCGCTTGCTCGTTGGGCGTGTCTTTGTTCTTACCGATGTTGATACCGAGCACGCCGCTAAAGCGCGCTCTTTCGGCGTTGCGTACCAGCTGCTCGACACCGCGGTTGTTGAAGCCCAATCGATTGATCACCGCCTGATGCTCGGGCAGACGGAACATGCGTGGCTTTGGATTGCCCGGCTGCGGGCGCGGCGTGGTCGTTCCAACCTCGATAAAGCCAAAGCCCAGCGAGGCCAGCGCGTCGATATAGTCACCGTCCTTGTCCAGTCCCGCGGCCAGCCCACAGGGATTTGGGAAATCGATGCCGAAGACGCGACTAGGGCAACTTTGCGGCTTGGCCGCTAGCAACGGGTTGGTGCCGGTGCGGTAGGCCGTTTGGATCGCCTTCAGCGCCAGATGGTGGGCGCGCTCGGCGTCGAGTTTGAACAGCAGCGAGCGGGCTAAG
>QIMA01000241.1 GCA_003233535.1 Rhodanobacteraceae bacterium | reverse complement strand
ACTCTAGTTTGCGACAACCGACCTTCAGCCGCCGCACGCAGGGCCTTTCGTTGTGCCGCCGTTGCGGCCAGCGCTGCATCCAAAAAGCCAGCCGACTGCGGGCCACTGGCAGCCAGCGCATCGAGAAATTGGTTGGGCCGCTCAATCAAGGACGACGCCTGCTGCCTGACCAAATCGCGATCCAAACGGTTGAGCATTCCTTGCGCGGCATTGGCTATTGGATAAAGCGCTTCCAGATCACCTGCACCGTGTTCACCAACCACCGTCGCCTTGGACTGATAGCCAACCAACAGCTGCAGCCAAACGCGATCGACTTGGTCCGGTTTGGCCACCCTTGTCGCATCGAGTCTGGCCATTAACGCGGCCTCCGCGGCTACCGGCTCCGACTTGGCCTGCTCCAATCGTTGTTCAACGGCTAGCCGTGACCCGTCGTTGGCCGCCACGGCAGCGAGACTGACAATCGCCAGGCCCAGCAAAGCCGTTCTGCATCGCCACGCTGTGGCCCTAGTTAGTCGCATAGTCGTCTCCCATAACGGTTTGTTCGCCGCGCACTCCTCACCATGCACTATCGCGCTCGTGCATTGGCAACGCACAGACGATAATCTCACGCGCCGCGCTGATGGGACGTCGATTCGACGACCACATGTTGCGGATCCGTGGGAAACTGTGTGCCCAACCATTGCGTCCGCGCCGGCGATGCCAACTACCGGCCGATGTCACGAGCACAGACCAGACCCGATAGAGACCCTCGGTATGACCATTGTAAATCTGCTGGCCCTACTGATCAGCATCACCGCGGTGTTTTCCTGGCTCATTCACGGCTGCAGCACGGCCATGAGTGATCAAACCATAGATCGTGTCGCTGCCCAGCGGTCCGGAGCGTGACCAACTACGTCGTGATCTTCTCGATCTTGGTTCAGGGCCTGACCGTTGGTCGAATCGTCAGGCCCAGCGATGAGTCCTGAGGCTCAGCCGCCGGCGCCGCGTAAGTCCGGCGGTGGCGCGGCCATGGCCGCACTCATCGGGGTGATCATCGGCGCGCTGATGGGGTCCATGGTGGCCATGCCTATCGCCAACAGCGCGCGGCTGCAGCAAGCCTACCCGCGGGCGATCATGAACTTGATGGAGCGCGACTATGATCGGCTGTATGACGCGGTTGTACAGGGCCAGTGTGAGTTGGCAGCCAACAGCACGCTGACTCGATTGCGATCGTTAGCCGCCGACACGCTAGAAGCCTTCGAGGCCGATGGCGATGCCGATTTTGTCGCTGCCAACCAGCGCATGATCGACGCGTTAGACGCATCTGCGTTGAGCGAGAGCTGCCAAGACGCCGAAGCGCACTTGGACAAGATCGATCGCCAGTGCGAGAGCTGCCACGCTGACTATCGCTAGCCCGACGGCTCAGCGCCCCGCCAGCTCTTCGCAACGCGCGTACAACCCGTCAAACATGGCTTCCAGTTCAGGGTGAATGCCGCGGACACCGTCAATCACTTCGGCTGACCAGTGCAGGTAGCGCTGCTGGCGCTGCACCGACCAGCCCTTGGGTGCCGAGGCGAGAATATCGCGCACGTTGCAGATCTTGTCGGCTAGCTTGACCAGCTTGGCCTTGGGTGAGATGTGCGGCGCATGATCCACTTGGCGCTGTTTGCGCTCGTGCTTGGCCAGACACTTATCGTCAGTCACTTCCAAGACGATACTGGCGATGGTTTCGCCAAACAGATCGACCAACTCCGATGCGCTCGTTTCGGTGTCCTCCACGGTGTCGTGCAGCACCGCCGCGCAGAGCACTTCTTCGTCATCCACACCGCCCTCGTTTGCCAATACATCGGCGAGCGCGATGGGGTGGTTAATGTAGGGCGAGGCGACGGCGTCTTTGCGCCGTTGGTCACGGTGTTTATGCGCGGCAAATGCCACTGCCTGGATGAACTTGCCGTAGCCCTCAATCGTGTTCGACATCGCCACGTCCCTTGCCAGCCGCTGATTCGGCTTGGGTAGATGATCCACTTTGTCGAGCCTTCAATCCAGCGTCGAGTTTGACGAGCCCAGAGTTTCATGGTCGTTCGTCGTGAGGGCGTCCCCGCTTTCGATAACAGATGGGTGTGTTGTTGTGCAGTCCGCTTTACTGGAGGGCTGAGGATGGGCACCTCGAAACTGATGGACATTGGCTCTGAAGGTCCTGGTCGCTGAAAGCACCTCACGGAAAAGGGGCCACGGCTTTGGGTGCTGCTAGCCCTCAGCCCTTCTATGCCATCCGTCCTGCTTGCAACACTTGCACTCAAATCATAAACTGACCGCAGTCATTTATCGACCACAGTCACTTAAATATTCACGATTACAGCGCTTGCAGTGATCGAAATTACGCCAACAAGGAACTCTCATGTCCAGCAACTGGCGTGAACAGAAGAAAATCGAACTCAAGCTAGCGCTCTACGACGCCGCTGTGCGCCTGTTCGAGAACGAAGGCTATGAGGCCACCACCGTGCAACAGATTAGTGATGAGGTGGGCGTCGCCAAGGGCACGTTCTTCAATCACTTTCCGAGCAAGGAACATGTGATTAACGAGTGGTACAACCGAATCACGGCCAAGGCCATTGCCAACGCACGAAAGCGCGACGGGCTGCCGGCCAAGCGAGCGATCGCAGAGCTATTCGCCGATATGTCCGGACAAGCAGTCGCCTCGCCCGAGTTGATGATCGCCACCTCGCGAAACCACTCTACGGCACTGCTGCTGGACGCGAGTCGACGCCAAGTCACTGCAGTCCAACAATTTCTAAGCGAGCAATGCCTAGGCGCGAAAGAGCGCGGCGAGATAGCCGGCGATACCGATATCGAATTCTTCGTCCAATTGCTAACCAGCGTGCTCAGCGGTACTTCGCGAGCCTGGGCGTTGAGCGTAGAGCGATTCAATTTCCCAACGCTGATAGCCGAGCGAGTGCATTTTCTGTTCAAAGCCGCCGAGACCGCGACCGCTGCATGGGATGAGCACTAATGGTTGGCCGAATCGTCGCCTTTGAATTACGTTACCAACTTCGCCATCCGCTGTTTTGGTTCCTGGCACTAATCTACTTCGCCATCGCTATGGCGCTGGGCGCGTCGGACGTTGGCACTCTGATGAGTCAAGGCGCACCGGGAATCACGCTGCGCAACGCCCCGATCGTGATCCTGCGGATGATGCCGGTGATCAGCCTGTTGGCGCTGTTTCCCATGGCCGCCTTTATTAGTACCGCGGCACTGCGCGATCTCGAGCTGGACAGCGCCAGCCTGTTTCTAACCAAGCCGATAGGACGTCTGCAGTACTTAGGCGGACGCTATTTGGGAGCGATGCTGATTTCCGCAGCACTGCTGTTGATCACCGTCGCCGGCCTTTATGCCGCCAACTATGTACCCTGGCAGCCCGCTGATCGAATCGGACCGGTGCGCCTGCAAGCCTATGGATACGGGTTGTGCATGATCATCGTGCCCAATCTGCTGCTCATGGGCACCATGATCTTTGCCGTGGCTGCTTGGAGCCGCAAGCAGACAGCGGTCTATCTAGCCGCCGTGTTCTTTATCGTGACCCAAGACGTGGTTGAGATTCTCGCCTTCGGTCTGGATATGCCGCTGCTCAGTAGCTTGATCGAACCATCCGGTGTCGTCGCAATCGAGATGGCTACCCGCTACTGGACAATCAGCCAACAGGCCACCGAGCTACCGTCAACGATGAGCGCGTTAGGTCTCAACCGCCTGCTGTGGGTGGGCGCCGCGGCACTGCTATTGATTGCATCGATCAGTCGCTTCCAACTCACCCCGTCTGCATCTTCTAAACGGGGCAAGCGAACCGCGAAGGCCGAGACCAAGCCGACGCTGACGATCTCGTCCAAGCATGCTGCCTTGCCGCAGCCTCGACTTAGTTTTGGGCGCAGCAACAGCTGGCGCCAGCTGCTGCGCCAAGCGCGCCTGGAAATCACCGAAGTGGTTACTCGCGCGCCATTTTTGTCGCTGCTGCTAGTCGGTCTGGTTTTTGTTGTCGCCTTCGCCCTCAGCTATGGCACCCAAGACGGCATCATGGCCTACCCGCGCACCGAGTTCATGCTGCTGGCGATCCAGCAGGCGGTAAAGATGACGCTGGTGCTGATACTGGTCATTTATGCGGGCGAGTTGGTGCACAGCCAACACGGTCTGAAAATTGCCGATCTCTATGATGCCTCACCGGCCAATAGCCACACCCTATTCGCGGCAAAGTTATTGGCGCTAGTAGCCATCAGCGGAATCTTCCTGCTATGCGCCGCCTTGGCGACGCTTGCCGTGCAGTCAGCGAGTGCTTACTCGGCTATTAGGTTAGATCTGTACGTCGGTGGATTGGCCCTGATTGCGCTGCCGTTGCTGCCGATCATCGCCCTCGCCCTGCTGCTACAGGTTGTAACCAATCACAAGACTGTGGGTCTACTTTTGACGGTCGCCGTCTTGGCTGCGGCATTCGTGATGCCCAAGGTGGGCTTTGAAGACCCCCTGTATCGCTACGGCAGCTATCCGCCCCTGCGCTACTCGGCGCTGGCGGGCTATGGCCCGTATCTGAAACCCTATCTAGCGACGATGCTCTACTGGAACCTAGCCGCCGCGTTGGCACTGCTATTGGCCTACAAGCTTTGGCCGCGCGGCCGGGAAACGGCGCTGAAAGCGCGCTGGAAGCGGGCGCGCAGCGAATCCAGCAAGACTACGCTGGTGATCGCCGGTGTCACCGCCATTGCGATGCTCGTTTGCGGCAGTTGGGTGTTCGTCAACAACCGAGTTAACAACGAATATCTGGATCGCCATCAGCGAATCGCCAAATTCACCCAGTACGAGCAGAAATACCAACAGTACGCAGATTTGAGTGTGCCTACGGTCTCCGCCGTCTCGCTCAATATCGACCTCTTTCCCAGTCAGCGGTTGGCCACTTTGGCCGGCAGTTACAGGCTGAGCAACCGCACTACCGCGCCCATAAAGCAGCTGGCGCTGACGCTTTCTCCCAAGTGGGTGGAAGGTGCGCTGCCGGTACTGGGCGGGGTGACTCTGAAGTCGCTGGATCTACGCCCGCACTCCAAACTGGTCGACGACGACGCACTGGGTTTCTATGTGCTTGAACTCGAGCATGCAATGGCTCCGGGTGAAACACTCGAACTGGGCTTTACTGTCGATGTCGCTCAGCAACACTTTCGCCACGCGCAGCAAGATTTCTTGTTGCTCGACAACGGCAGCTTCTTCAGCGCGAGCAGCTTCTTACCTGCCGTCGGCTACAACATCGGCAATCAAAACCAGGACCCTGTCGTACGT
>QIMA01000399.1 GCA_003233535.1 Rhodanobacteraceae bacterium | reverse complement strand
GGTGCGGTTGTTGGAGCGACCTGCTTAGACGCCGCGCAAACGGTGATGCAGATGCCGCAGTCGTTCATTCTGGCCCCCGGCGTCGGTGCTCAAGGCGCAACTTTGGCCGATATCGCTGAGCGCATGCCGACGGCCAAGGGTCGGGTTTTGCCGAGCGTGTCGCGAGCAATCTTGGCTGGCGGCGCCGAGCCTAAGGAACTGCGCGGCACCATAGCTGCGCTGCGTGATCAGGCCAGGGACCTGTTGCGCGCGGATTAGGCGGCGTAAAGTCGGAGCTAGCCCTCACCGTAGTTTGACGAACGCTGACGGCAAAATGTGAATACAAACCCGGATATCGGATATCGGATATCGGATTGAGGATTGAGGAGTCGCTCATGCGCAAAGCTCTTGCCTTCATAGCGCTGCTGGTGACGTACCAAGGCATCGCCTATGACCCCGACGAGGCGATGTGCTGTACAGCGAGAACCATTACTTGATGATGGATACGGTCGAGTATGCCAACAGCCAGGACAATGCCGATCTTGCACTGCTCAGCGCGGCACGCAGCGAACTGCGGGTTAGTCGCTGCGCGCCTTGAGTGGTGTGTCCCTACGGACTAGTCTGCCGGCTCCTCGACCTCGGCGTCGGGCTCTCCCTCAGGCGCAGCTTCCGTTTTCGCCGGAGCATGCACCCGTGTGAACGCTGAGAGCACTTCCGCCAGCTCCACGCCGACGTCTTCCTGCAAAAAGTGACCGCCGCCGGTGAGCGTCGTGTGCGCCTGACCTTTCGCCCCGGGAATCAGTTTTTGCAATAGCGCGTCTGCACCGCGGGTGATCGGGTCCTCGTCGCTAAAGGCGGTTAGGAACGGCTTTTCCCAGCGCATCAGCATCGACCAAGCCTGCCGATTGGGTTCAGCGGCCGGATCATCGGGACTGGCTGGCACCAGCAGAGGAAATGCACGAGCGCCGGCCTTGTAGGTCTCGTCTGGATAGGGCGCGTCGTACGCGGCTGTTTCCGCCTCGGACAGACCCTTGGCCGAGCCGCGCTTGACGATGTCGCCCACCGGCAATACCGGCACGCTGCGTACAAACTCGCGCCACTGCGCAAAGGCCTCGCCCAATTCCTGGTCGCCAGTCGGTAGGAAGGTGTTCGCCGCGAGTACGCGATCAAAGCGGTCGCCGTGTTCCGCCACTAGGCGCAACCCGATCAGCCCGCCCCAGTCCTGACAGCACAAGCTGATCCGCTCCAAGTCCAGCACTTCCAAGAAAGCGCTCATCCAATCGACGTGACGCTGATAGCTGTAGTCGTCAATGGCGCTGGGTTTGTCCGAACGACCGAAGCCAACCAGATCTGGCGCAATGACCCGATGCCCGGCCGCAACCAACACCGGAATCATTTTTCGATACAGGAACGACCAGGACGGTTCTCCATGCATCAGCAGCACTGGTGCGGCGTCCTCCGGGCCTTCGTCGATGTAGTGCATGCGCAATGAAGCACCACTAGCGGCATCAACCAAGGTCAGGTAATTCGGGGTGTACGGAAAACCGGGCAGCGCATCGAAGCGCTCATCAGGGGTACGCAGTAGCTGCATGAGAAATCCTGGTGCGAAAAACGATAATCCGTGCACGGTAGCAGAGCAGCGCCTAGGCGACGACAGTTGCTGCCGCAAAGGACCAATGCTGACCCGGAGCTGACTGCGGTGGCACCAATTTCACGCTAGCTATTGCGTGTTCAGCGCGGCGAGCGGCCCGTTAGCCAGCGCGCGCATGCGTGGATCCAAGACCACGCCGTCTGGAATTTGCGTGTTGTTGAACAGTATTCGAGCCTGTTCGGCGTTTCCCGCCTGTAGGTAAGCGTGTGCAGCGTCCAGGGCGATTCCAATGCGCCGTGAGTCGCGTGCCGCCCACTGGTCCTGTGCAACGGGAACCAAGCCTGCGTAGCGCGCGATGGCACTTTCCAGCGCCTGATTGGCTGTGTCTATACGAGCCTCGGCCCAGTCTTGGGTTAACTGGGCCTGCTTGTCGTCACCGGCATGCGGACTCAAGCTGGCAAGTGCAGATTGCGCGCCGTCGATTTGTCCCGCATCGATCAAGGCATGTATCTGCCGCAGCCGTGAGCGCCGAGCTAGGGCCGACTGCGGACCTTGACCCAGTGCGAACAGGGTTGCCGCCCGAGCAAAGCTTTCAGCGGCTGCTGTCGGATCACCCTTGAGTTGCGCGATTCGGGCGACGCCCAGTAGCGAGTAGGCATAGTCCATATGTTCGGTGCCAACGGTTTCTTCGCGAATTGCCAAGACTTCGTCCATCAGTGTTTCTGCGCGCTCTAGCTGGCCCCGCTCGCGGACGATGTTGGCCAAGTTGTTCAGCACCGTTGCGACTTCGTTGTGGCGATCGCCGTAGACGCCTCTGTAGACCTCGACTACTTCCTCCATATTGGCTTGCGCCTGATCCAGGTCACGCTGACGAAAGGCAATGGCAACCAGCGAATTGAGCGCCGTCGCGCGCATCAAATGAAAGCGTCCGTAGCGCTTTTCGGTGTCGGCTATCACCGCGTTCAATGCGTCCGCGGCCTCACTCTGCAGACCGCTCTCCTCGAGCAAGTCGGCGTAGCTCCGGCGCATCGACAGGGTGATTAGGTGGTCGGAGCCGACCAGTTCGGTAGCCAGTGCTTGTGCCCGGGCCAGTGTCTGCATGGCGCGTTCGCCGTTGCCGCGGCGGCGCTGCAAGTTAGCGATTCGTTCGAGCATACGCGCCACGCTCAGGTGGCGTTCGCCAAAGCGCGCTTCAAGCAGGCGCAGCGCCTGACCGGCGCGCTCAGTTGCGATGTCGATTTGATCGCTGAGGTCGGCGATCTTGGCCAGCGTGCCGAGCGTTTCAGCTCGTTCAGGTTCGAATCCCGCCGGCAGTTGCTGCCACAGTTCCAGCGCTTGTAGGCCGCGCTCCTCGGCTAGGTCGTAGCGACCAGCTTCGGCATCCAAGTCGGCACGTAGGGTGAGTACTTTGGCTTGCGCTGCGCGGTCGTTTACGCTCTGCCGCTGCGCTTCGGCGAGCAGGATCTCGGCTTCCTCAAAGCGCTGCATAGTGATCAAAGCACGGGCGAAATCGAGCTGTAGGCGCTCTGTTTGCGATTCGCCGAGGTGCTCACTGTCACGTGCCTTTTGCAGTCTAGACAGGGCTCGCTGAGGATCGCCGGTTGCCAATAACAAACGACCTAGTAGCGCATTGAGAGTGCTTTGCAGGGCGGGGTCGGTGGCTAGTTCGCTGTCGACGCGAGCGGCGCCAGCATCGAGCAAATCACGCGCCCTCAGCGCGCCGGCATGGCCGAGCTCTGGATCGATGGATTCGAACAACCCGACTAAGAAGGCATCCACTGCCGCCGATCGCTGCGCGGCTTGTTCTGCGCGCTGGGTTTGGATCAGCGAGATCACAAGCGCGGTCAGTAACCCGATAAAGCTCATACTTACCAGCGCCACGCCGGCTCTATGGCGGGCCACAAACTTACCTACCCGATAGCTGACGGTGTCTGGTCGCGCGCTGATTGGGCGACCGTCCAGACAGTGCTCTAAATCCTTGGCGAAGGCTTCCACCGACGGGTAGCGCTCGGCGGGCTGCTTTTTAAGCGCCTTGAGGAGCACGGTTTCCAAATCGCCGGCGATGGCGTGGCGTAACTCGCTGATGTCTGCACCACGTAGCGCCGCCAATGCTGCGCAGTCCGCATCAGCCGGGTCGGTCAACGAAAGCGACGGGCGGCGTGGTTCGCTTTCCAAGATCGCCTGTTCCAGGGCATGCCCGCCAGCGCTGCGCACTGCGTACGGAAGCCGCCCGGTGAGCAGTTCGTAGAGCAGCACGCCCATGGCGTAGGTGTCGGTCGCGGTAGTGATGGTCTCGGCGCGGATCTGCTCGGGCGCGGCGTAGCGCGGGGTCATCGCCTGATCTTCCGCTCGGGTCAGTTCGCTAAGCCCCATCAGATCCGAGTGCAGCAGCTTGGCGATGCCGAAGTCCAGCAGCTGAACCATCCGCTCCTGAGTTACCAGAATATTGGAAGGCTTCAAATCGCGATGTACCACCAGCCGCTGATGGGCGTGCTGCACGGCTCTGCACACTTGCAGGAACAGCCGCAGGCGAGCGACGACGCTAAGTTTGCGCTCATCGCAATAGCTGGTGATGGGTTCGCCGTCGACGTACTCCATAACGAAGTAGGGGCGGCCATCGGGGGCGACGCCGCCGTCCAGGAGCTTGGCAATGTTCGGGTGCGACAGCGAGGCCAAAATTTGTCGCTCGCGCAGAAAGCGCGACTGAATGGCTTCGCTTTCTTGGCCACCGTTGATCAGCTTGAGCGCCACGGTGCGCTGAAACTGGCCATCCGCCCGTTGCGCCAGCCAGACCGTGCCCATACCGCCGCGACCGAGTTGGCGGACCAAACTGTAGCGGCCCACCTGGGTGCCGGCGGCAGCGTGGAAGCTGATCTCTGACTGGACCGCTGCTTGCGACGGCGGCGCGTTACGCAGCGTGCGGTTGCGCAGAGAAATATCCGATTCCAGCAACGCCATGAGTTCATCGTGCAGTCGCGAGTTATCTGCACATTCGCGCTCAACAAATTCGCTGCGCCGCGCCTCTGGCAGTTCGCAGACCAATCCGTAGAGACTCTGCAGGCGGGCGAAATCTGAGGGACTCAGTGCCGCCGATTCACCTTGCGTATCTGGCCAGTCAGCATCGCTGGGTTGGGTTGTATTGGCGTCTATGGCGAGCGTTTCGGGAACGGCTGCTGACGGCAATGCGGGTTCGTCGAAACCGCTCATGTCTTCTGGATCGGAAGGCAGTGTGACCTCTTCCAACTCGCGCAAACAGACTAAGGCCAGTGCACGAGCCTCCAAGTCGTCGCCGAGGTGCTCAGCGAGAAAAGCCGGGCGCTGCTCTGGGGGCAGGCTCAGTGCTTGTCGAACCACCGAATCGAGACGTTCCTCAGCCATTGACTACACTGCGCGAGGGATACTAGATAGATTAAGAGGGATACAAGATAGATTAACAGGACAGCGGCTGCAGCGGGATTTCGCCGACGCAGCCACTATGATGCACAGCAAAGGGAATATAGCGTGGTCACCATGAGCAAGCCCCAAGTTGCGGTCACTCCCTCGCCGGCGGCGGCGGTGGTGCCGCGCTTTCCGCCCGAGCAAAAGCTTGAGATTAGTCGCGTTGTTGCGGCTCTGCAAGAAGACGGCATGCTCAGCAACGACGGTGCCAAACAGATACGCAGTGCCGGTAGCGGCGGCAAGGTCGACGTCAATCCGCTGGTGATCATCGCCAACTTGAAGCTGGCGCATG
>QIMA01000185.1 GCA_003233535.1 Rhodanobacteraceae bacterium | reverse complement strand
GTGCTCTACGCCGAGAAATCTCTGCAGCTCGATGGCTTCACCTACGAAGACTTGGCCAAGCCGGAGTGGAAGGGCCGCGTCTGCATTCGCTCGGGCCAACACCCTTACAACATCAGCCTGATCGCGGCGATGATCGCCCACGCCGGCGAAACCGCGACCGAAGCCTGGTTGCTTGGCGTGAAAGCCAATCTGGCGCGCACCGCCACCGGCGGCGATCGCGACGTGGCGCGCGACATTCTCGCCGGTATTTGCGATATCGGCATCGCCAACGCCTACTACGTCGGTCGGATGAAGACCGCCGCCAAGGGCGACGAGCAGCGTCGCTGGGGCGACGCCATCCAGGTGCTGCGTCCGACCTTCGCCAGCGCACCGGCTGCGGGTACCCACGTCAACATCAGCGGAGCCGCGCTGGCTAGGCATGCGCCGAACCGCGACAACGCGGTGAAGCTGCTCGAGTTCCTGCTCGGCGATGCCGCGCAGAGCCAGTACGCCCAGGCCAACTTCGAAGTACCGGTGAAGGCCGGCGTAGCGCTCGATCCAGTGGTCGCCAGTTTCGGGGAGCTGACCGTGGACCCGCTACCGATCGGCGACATCGTCAAGCAGCGAAAGCTGGCGAGCAAGCTGGTCGATCGCGTCGGTTTCGACAACTGATCGGCGCAGACGATCAGTTGTCACCGAGCCAGAGCCCGCATGCGCACGACTGACCGACTCTGGCTGACCGCGGCATGGCTGATCGCTGCGGTCGCTGTTCTGCCGGTGCTGGCGCTGCTTTGGTCAGCGCTGCAGGGCAGCCCAGGGCTCTGGTCGCACTTGGCAGAGCACGTGCTGCCGCACGCGCTGGGCACCACGCTGACCTTGCTGCTTGGCGTCGGCACGCTTTCCGCGCTGGTCGGAACCGGCTGTGCTTGGCTGGTCAGCGCCTACGAGTTTCCCGGTCGTCGCAGCCTGAGCTGGATGCTGTTGCTGCCGCTGGCGGTGCCGACCTACATCGTCGCGTTTGCCTATCTCGATCTGCTGCATCCACTGGGCCCGGTGCAGGCACTGCTGCGCGACTGGCTGGGCTACGACAGCCCGCGTCAATGGCGGCTGCCGGACATGCGCACGCTGCCGACCTGCATCGCTCTGCTCGGACTGGTGCTGTATCCCTACGTCTACCTGAGCGTGCGAGCGATGTTCCTGACTCAGGCATCGAGTCTGATCGAGGCGGCTCGCTCGCTCGGTGTCGGTGGCGCCGGCCTGTTCTTCCGGGTGGCGCTGCCGCTGGCACGGCCGGCAATTGCCGTTGGACTCGCTCTGGTGTTGCTGGAAACACTCAATGACATCGGCGCATCGGAGTTTCTCGGCGTCAAGACGTTGACGGTGACGATCTACAGCACGTGGATCACCCGCGGCGATCTGCCGGGTGCCGCGCAGCTGGCACTGGCCATGCTGGCTGCGGTGCTTCTGGTGTTGGCCATCGAACGCTACGGTCGCCGCCGTCAGCGCTACGCCGTCGTGCTGCGGCCGCGACCCTTGGCTGCAGAGCGTCTGCATGGCTTGCCTGCCGCGCTCGCCACGCTGGCCTGCGCGCTGCCGGTGCTGCTCGGCTTTGCCGCACCGACACTGTTCCTGGCCAGCGAAAGTGTGCAGCGCTGGCAGGGCGCGGGCGTCTCGGCGCAGCTGTGGGCCAGCGCCTGGAACAGCCTGTTGATCGCCGTCACGGTGACCGTCTGCGCGGTAGTGGCAGGGCTGGTGCTGGCATACGCGCTGCGCTTGGCGCAGCTGCGTCGACGCCCGCGTCTGGCGCAGATGGCGCTGCGTGCCGGCAGTCTCGGCTACGCCCTGCCGGGCACGGTGCTGGCCATCGGCTTGCTGACGCCAGTAGCGGCGGTCGATTCCGCGAGCAGCGCCCTGGCCGACCTGCTCGGCTGGGCCAGCCCGGTGTTGCTGATGGGCAGCTTTGCGGTGCTGGTACTGGCCTGCATGCTGCGTTTTCTGGCGATTGCATCGGGCGGTATAGAAGCGGGGCTAACCCGCGTGCCGATCAGCCTCGATCAGGCAGCGCGCAGCCTCGGCGCCGGTCCAGCGCGCGGACTGTGGCAGCTGCATATGCCGTTGCTGCGGCCGGCGCTGGCATCGGCGGCGCTGCTGATTTTCGTCGACACCATGAAGGAACTGCCGGCGACCCTGCTGCTGCGCCCGCTCAATGTCGACACGCTGGCCACCTGGCTTTATGCCGAGGCCGCCCGAGGCACCTACGAAGAGGGTGCGGTGGCGGCGCTGCTGATCGTGCTGGTGGGACTGCCGGCGGTGGCGCTGCTGGCCCGCCTAGGCCTGCGCGATCGGCCTGTAGCCAGCCGGCCGCGCGCGGAGCAGAACGTTCCCGCCGTGCCAGCAGTTTTGCCGGCGGTTGAACGGTGAACGCAGGCGCCGAGCAGCCGTCGATAGCGGACACTGAAAGCCACCTGCAGCTGGCGGGGATCAGCCTTACGTACCCCGGCCAACCGCCGCTGCAGCCTGCGGTCAACGGACTCAGCTTGCACTTGGCGCGCAGCGAGATCGGCTGCCTGCTGGGCGCATCGGGCTGCGGCAAGACCAGCGTATTGCGTGCCGTCGCAGGATTCGAGCCGCTGCTCAGCGGTCGCATCCTGCTGCAGGGAGAGACGCTGTCGACGGCCAGCTCGATGTGCCCGCCGGAACGACGGCGTATCGGCATGATGTTTCAGGACTACGCGCTGTTTCCGCATATCACGGCAGCAGACAATGTCGGTTTCGGTTTGCGTGCGTTGCCGCGCGCCGATCGCCGACGGCGGATCGCCGAGATGCTGGCGATGGTCGGACTGGCCGATTGCGGCAAACGCTATCCACACGAGTTGTCCGGTGGTCAGCAGCAGCGCGTCGCGCTGGCCCGTGCGCTGGCGCCGACGCCAGCGCTCCTGTTGCTGGACGAACCCTTTTCAAATCTTGACAGCGACACCCGCAGTCGATTGGTTGAAGACACGCGAGGACTCTTGAAGGCGGCCGCGATCACCGCGCTGATGGTCACCCATGACCCGGCGGAGGCGTTCGCCATGGCCGATACCGTTGGCGTGATGGCTGCCGGTGAGCTGCTGCAGTGGGACCGGCCGGAAGCGCTTTACGCCGACCCCGCGGATCGCCGGGTCGCTGAGAGCATCGGCCGCGGCCACTGGTTGCGCGCGACGACGCTCGGGCTGACTGAGCCGGCACTGGTCCGGCTGCATCCGAGCCAATTGCGACTCGATGCTGACGGCCCGATTGAGGCGCTGCTGGAGGCGGTTCGCTTTGTCGGCCCGCATCAGCTCGGGCGGTTGCGCTTTGACTCGGGCGAGTTCGCGCAAATCGAATTGCCGCTTGGGGCGACTGCCGAGGCGGGAAACCGGGTTCGGCTGCGTCTTTGCGATGGCCCGCTGATGCGCTTACGCAGCCCCGTCGCAAGCGTTGGTTCGTGAGAAACAGACCAAAGGCGTGATACGAATGCGTCGCAGTTGCGTTACGATTGCGATTGAACTAGCATCCACACCCTTCCTCAGCCATTCATCCCCTACCATGCCTCGCTCGCCGTTTGCCCTCGCTCTCTTCGCGTCTTTCTCTGCAGCAACCGCCGTCAACGCCAGCGTGCCCATCGACGCGTTAAGTGAGGCGTCCAAGCTCGACACCGTCCAGGTTGAAGGTGTGGCGGTGCCCGAGCCGCGCTTTGCGCAGATTCTGGCCGAAATCAGCGACGGCAAGGTGCTGGCGGCGAAGAAGACCAGCCGCATCGAGCTTGACGCCCAACCGACCGTGCAGGACGGCAACCTGCGTTCGCTATTCGCCCGCATTCCAGGCGTGCTGGTGTCCGAGTTGGCGACGCCGGGCATCTTCAATCTGAACTACCGCGGCCTCGGTGACCCGCACGAAACCGAGTTCATCAACGTACTGGAAAACGGGCTGCCGGTGGCCTCCGACTGGATCGGCTACCCGACGGTCTACTACTTTCCCCCGAGTGGCCGGGTGACGCATCTGGATTTTGTCCGTGGCGGCAGCGGCTTGCTCTACGGTCCGCAGATCGGTCCGAGCATCAACCTGATCACCCGCCAGCCGGTGCTCGGCAGCGGCTTTGCCGGCCACAGCGAGCACATTGTCGGCATCGACTCGCTGTATCAGACCTTCAACGAAGTGAGCTACGGCGGCGAACGCTTCGCCGTGCTGGCCGACTTTGAACATCGTGAGTCCGACGGCCCGCGCGACAACGCGGACTATCAGCTCGACTCCGGTCGATTCGTGCTCGACTACCGGCACAGCGATAACAGCATTTGGCAGTTGGAGTATCTCGACTACCGTACGGAGAGCGGCGAGCCCGGCCGACTCACCTCGGAGGAATTTGCCAGTGACCGCGACCTGACAAAGACCCCGTTTAACCGGCTGTTTATTGAGGCATACACCTTCCGTCTTCGCAACCAGACCCGACTCAACGACTCCTGGCATGCATTTGTGCAGGTCGGGCAAGGAGAGCTAAATCGTCTGAGCCGCCGATCTTCGGCCTTCGTCGATCCTGCCAGTGCGCCGAGCACTACCAATATCGATCGTCAACGCTTTCGACACAGCTTGGTCGACGCACGACTGGCCGGCGATTTCGAGCGCCACAGCCTGACTGCCGGCGTCACCCTTTATCGCGACGACTCGCCGCGCGAACGTTTTCGCAGCGACGACATCGTCGCCGCTCGCAGCGGAACGCCGCTGTTCGAGCAGGCGCGGGAAACCCGCTACGCCGCGATATTTGCCGAAGGCGTGTTCCGCTTCGGCGACTGGAGCCTCGTTCCTGGGCTGCGCTTCGACAACGTGCAGATCAAGATCAGCGAGCCGCTGCTGGCCAGCGGGCTAACCCGGGCGCCGATCAACCGCACCTTCAAGCGCAGCGAGCCGCTGTACTCGCTTGGCGTGATGCGTGAGCTGAGCAACCGTCAGCAGTTCTACGCCAACGCATCGACCTCCTATCGGCCGACCCGCTTCGATGACGTCGCCAATCCGAGCAGCAACCTGTCGCCGGACAACCGCCCGGATACGGCGCGTGGGTCGAACCTGGAGCTCGGCCTGCGCGGCTCTCCGGTAAAGGGTCTGTACTACGACGCAAGCCTGTTCCGAATCGATTTTGACGACAAGATCGAGCAGCTGCAGCTGAGCCCCAGCGATATCCTTCGGGTCAACAGCGGCGATGCCCGCCATCAGGGTGCCGAGGTCACCGTCGAGTACGATTTTTTCAACTCCTCCGGTCGTGACGACAGCCTGCTGCTGTTCGGCAGCGTGGCCCTGCTAGACGCCAAAATCGTTGCCAGCCGCGACCCATC
>QIMA01000159.1 GCA_003233535.1 Rhodanobacteraceae bacterium | reverse complement strand
TATGAACCACTACACCGCTCCTGCGGAAAAACCACTGGGCAATCAATGTCCTGCGCGATCATCGCGCGAGTTCATGAAATATCCGGGCTAAGTCGCCGTTGTCGCCCCCGCCGCTCTATGCCAACATCGCCAGCTTGTCTAACTACGCTGCAGCGCACCATGAGCACCGGATTGAGTTTCCAGGATTTGATCCTGACCCTTCATCACTACTGGGCCGATCAGGGTTGTGTGCTGATCCAGCCGCTGGATACCGAAGTAGGCGCGGGCACGTTTCACCCGGCGACCTTCTTGCGCAGTCTGGGTCCGGAGCCGTGGAATGCGGCCTATGTGCAGCCATCGCGGCGGCCGACCGACGGGCGCTACGGCGAGAACCCGAATCGATTGCAGCACTACTACCAGTATCAGGTGGTCCTCAAGCCATCCCCGGACGATATCGTCGAACGCTATTTCGGTTCGCTCGCAGCGGTGGGTATCGACCCGCTGGTGCACGATCTGCGTCTAGTCGAGGACAACTGGGAGTCGCCGACGCTGGGCGCCTGGGGGCTGGGTTGGGAAGTTTGGCTTAACGGTATGGAAGTGACCCAGTTTACCTACTTCCAGCAGGCTGGCGGGATGGAGTGCAAGCCGGTCACCGGCGAGATCACTTACGGCCTTGAACGCTTGGCCATGTATCTGCAGAACGTCGAAAACGTCTACGACCTAATCTGGACCACCGGTCTACACGGCGATGTGCTCTACGGCGACGTGTTTCATCAAAACGAAGTGGAACAATCGACTTATAACTTCGAGGAAGCCAACGTCGAAGCGCAGTTGCAGTGGTTCGACGTTTGCGAGGCCGAAGCGCTCAAGCTAGTCGAGCGTGGATTGCCACTGCCGGCCTACGAGCAGGTTTGCAAGGCTTCGCACAGTTTCAACTTGCTCGACGCCCGACGCGCGATTAGCGTCACTGAACGCCAGCGCTACATCCTGCGCGTCCGCACCATCTCCAAAGCGGTGGCCGAATCCTACTTCGCACAGCGCGAAAAATTGGGATTTCCGGGCCTGCGCCAGCGCGCTGCCTGAGCACGTCAAAGCTGAACGAATAGTAGAAAAACCATGAGCACTGCTGAACTGTTGTTTGCCGATCTGATACTTGAGCTAGGCTGCGAAGAACTGCCCGCCGCCAGCTTGACGTCGCTGGCCACCGCCTTGCGTGATGGCGTGTTGGCGCGACTGGAAAAAGCCGGAATCGACCACGATGCCAAGGGCAGCAAAGCGCTGTGGACGCCCCGGCGCCTCTGCGTGATGGTGCCGGGCATTGCCCTCAAGCAACCCGATCAGGCCCAGGAGCGGCGCGGTCCGGCGGTGCACTCTGGCGTTGATGCTGACGGTCAGCCGACTCGTGCGCTGCAGGGTTTCGCCAAGTCTTGCGGCGTGGAGTGGGATCAACTTGAGCGCCTCGCAACCGACAAGGGCGAGTGGTTCGTTCATCGTCAGATCAAACCCGGAGCGCAAACCGCCGAGGTCTTGCCGACGCTGCTGGCCGAGGCGGTCAACAGTTTACCGTTGCCCAAGCCGATGCGCTGGGGCAGTGGCGACAAGGTTTTTTTGCGTCCGGTGCACTGGCTGCTGGCCCTGCTCGGCGAAAACGTGTTGGACCTGGAACTGTTTGGCCATCAGGCCGGGCGGATCACTTATGGCCACCGTTTTCATGCTCCGGCGGCGATCGAGATAGGTAGTCCGGGTGACTACGCACCGGCGCTGCTGGCCGCACAGGTGCAGGTTGATCCTTGCGAACGACGTCTGCGTATACACGAGGACGTACTACGCGCAGCCGAGGAAACCGGCGGCGGCGCGCGAATCCCGGAGGCGCTGCTCGATGAGGTGATGAACCTGACCGAGTGGCCGAGCGCGATTGGCTGCTCGATTCCGGCCGAGTACATGCGTCTGCCTGACTCGGTGATCGTCACCACGATTGAGACCCACCAGCGTTTCTTCCCGGTTGTTGACGACACCGGCAAGCTGTTGCCCGCCTTTATTGGCGTGGCTAACTTGGTCAGCACCGATCCGGCGCAGATCAAACAGGGCTACGAGCGCGTGGTGCGCCCGCGCTTGGCTGATGCGGCTTTTTTCTACGATAAAGACTTGCAGACACCGCTGCAGAACAATTTGGATGATCTGGAGCGGGTTACCTATCAGGCGCAGCTGGGTTCGGTGCTGGACAAGACCGAGCGGGTGGTCGATCTGGCGCGGGCGATCGCCGCTGAAATCGGCGCCGATGCCGCGGCCGCGGCCCAGGCAGCGCGCTTGGCCAAGTGCGATTTGATGAGCCTGATGGTTGGCGAATTTCCCGAACTACAGGGCGAGATGGGTGCCACTTACGCTCTGGCCCAAGGTCAGCCCAAAGAAGTCGCGCAGGCACTGGACGAAGTCTACGCGCCGCGCCAATCGGGCTCGCCGATTGCGGCTTCCGAGCTGGGCCGCGTGCTGGCGATCGCTGAGCGCGTGGACACGCTGGTTGGCATCTTCGCCGTCGGCATGAAACCTACCGGCAGCAAAGATCCCTTCGCCCTGCGTCGCGCTGCCTTGGGTTTGGCGCGGACGTTGATTGAAGGCGAGATCGCGCTGGACTTGCGCGCTGTCCTGGTTGTGGCCACGGCCAACTTCGCGATGTTCCAAGCCGATGCGCTGCGTGCGGATTTGGCAGAGCGCTGGTATGCCGACGCACCGCCAGTATCCAAGGACAAGTCCAAGCCCAAACCTAAGCCTCTGGCAGGACCGGTGGACCCGCGCAGCTTGGTTAGTGATCCGGCTGCGCACGTGCTCGATCTCTACGATTTCATTCTCGACCGCACTCGCGCCTACTATTTGGACAACGGCATTACCGCCGACGTGTTCGAGGCCGTGGCAGCGCGTCGTCCGCATGATTTGCTCGATCTGGATCGCCGCCTGAAAGCGGTGCTCGCGTTCAAGGCGTTGCCGGCCTGTCAGTCCCTGGCCGCGGCCAACAAGCGCATCAGTAATTTGCTGCGCAAAGCACTAGAGGGCGGCGCTGCGGTCAGCGAACAGATCGATTCGGCGCTGTTTGAGCAGGATTCCGAGCGCGAGCTTGCGGCCGCGGTGGCAGAGGCACAGCGTCAGGCTGAGCCGATGTTTGCCGAGCAGCGCTACATTGAGGGTCTGACCGAATTAGCCGAGCTGCAGGTTCCGGTCGATGCCTACTTTGAAGCGGTCATGGTGATGGCCGATGATCCGGCTGTACGTGCCAATCGTCTGGGTCAGTTGCAGCAACTGCAGGCGTTGTTCCTGCGCGCGGCGGATGTTTCCTTACTAGCTGGCTAGCAAAGGGCCCAGTTTTGCCCGCAAGCAACGGTTTCCTGGTCTGGACCGTGTTCGCGCCGCACCATAGCGGTAGGTCGTTCGCGCTAGCCGGCACATCCACCAAACCCCAATCGCCGGCCGCCCGCGTTTGTAGTCATCAGCGGCCGATTGTCTGCGGGCGTGAAACTTATTCCGCGCGGCGGTGTAAGCATGGTCATAGGGGACTTGCCGAGAATGCATGAACGCTCACTCATCCGCGCTAGATAACGTCGAGCCGGTGCCGCCAGCGGTGCTCGATCTGCAGGAGCGACGCTGGTTACCGCGCTATTGCCGCGGTGATCAGCACGCCTTCGAGGAACTGGTGCGCAGCTACGGCAAGCTGGTCTACACCTTTCTGTGCCGCTATGGCGTGGCACCGCAGAATCGCGACGATCTGTTTCAGGACATTTTCCTGAAGGTCCATCAGGCAGCTTCACGCTACCGCTCCAGCGAACCCCTGCGGCCGTGGCTGATTAGCATTGTTCTCAACACCGTCCGCAACGCGCGTCGCGCCAGCGGCAGACGCGCGCGTTTGCTCAGTCAGGTGTGCAACGAAGCCGGCCCCGATGATGGCGCGCCGGGCGTGGTCACGCCGCCAAGTAGTGCGGGTCTGGAGGAGCAGGTGGATAGGCAGCTGACCGTGCAGTGGTTGGGCGAGCGCATTGCTCAATTGGGCCAAGCCCAGCGCGAAGTGCTGGTGTTGTCGACGCTGCAGGGGCTGAGCATGAAGGAGGTCGCGCAAATTCTGGCGATTCCTGAGAACACGGTGAAAACCCATCTAAGACGCGCCCGACTCGCCTTGGCCGAGAGCCTCGCCGAGCGCGAGCGCAATGCAGCTGCCGGAGGTGGCGCATGAGTAGCTACATGAACCCCTGTGAACAGTTGAAACAGACGCTGGTCGATGCTGGGTCCGACGCCGTTGGCGAGGACCCGAGTCTGTCTACGCACGCGGAATCCTGCGACCACTGCCGTCGCCTGATGAGCGCCTGGCAGCAGATTCCCGATCTATTGGCCGAGCTGCCCGAAGCAGAGCCCGCTGAGCAGCTACTACGTCGGGCTAGCGCCGCGCCGGACGCTGCTCGAGCAAAATCCCAACCCCGCCGCTTTCTGGCACCGTCCTTGGCCAGCGCTGCCGTCCTGCTGGCCTGCATTGGTCTGTCCAGCGTTTTGTTGCGCGAGGACTCACTGCGCTATCGGGCCGCGCCGCAACTGAGCGATTCGGCTGCGTCAGTCGTCGACGCCGACGCTGACGAGATCGGATTTGAATCGGCCCTGCGCAAGCAGAACAAAGATAAGTCGGTGTTGGAACAGGGGGCATCGGAGCCGTTGCGCAGCGGTGATCAGCCGAGGTCAGTGGCCCTCGCCGAAGCCGAGGAAAAGGCCAAGCCGGCGAATTTTGGCGGGCTCAGGCGTCTTCGCGATGACGCAAATGGCACGCTGGCAGCGGCCCCAACTGCACAGGAGGCCGATGACGACCTAGCCACCGAGCTGACGAACGTCACGGTGACCGGCACACGAGTTCAGAGTCAGGCGATTACTGCCGCCAGTTCGGTCACTGAAGTTAGTCGCGACGAGTTCAGACGCGACGCGTCGAAAGCACGAGAGTCGGAGGCGGATGCGAGTCATTGGCTCGCTACGGACGGGTTGGGACCTGTTTCGGCCAGAATCGTCGACGGACCGGGCGAAGCTCGAAGCGCTCCTTCCAGTGTGGAATCGAACAAACGCCAGCACATCGAGGACGCGTTCACCAATCTACACAGCAAGCGCGAACTTGCCGAGAGCATCGACCAACAGCGTAGCAATGAGCGTCTAGGCGATAGCGTAGTGGCCGAGAACGCACCGGCGGAGCATGTTTCCGGTCGATTCGCTGGCGCGGAAGAACCAGCGAAGATCGCTGACGGCGACGCCCGCAGAGCGCCAAAGGGCGATGCGGTTGTGGCGTTTGATCTGCTCCAAGGCTACCAAACCCTCGATGGCGTACAGACCCAGACGGCCACT
>QIMA01000280.1 GCA_003233535.1 Rhodanobacteraceae bacterium | reverse complement strand
ATCGAACGCTGCGTCACCAGCTGAGCGACGTCCTGGTACAAACGGTAGCCCTCTACCAGCGAGTCATTCTGATTCAGCGCGGTGAGAAAGGCCTGTGCGAAAACAGAATGGCCGTCGCCACCTTCGTCCAGCACCGGCTGCAGTCCACCCGAAGTAAGCACCGTACGCGCCTTTACTCGCGAGACGAACAGCAGATCCTTCTCGGCGGCATCGGCCGGAATCGGGCGAATCGCGCTACCGCTTAAGATTCCTGAGTAACAGGAGTCGGCGATGACCAGAACGTGTTTGGCCTCCATCGAGCCAATAAAATCGTTAATGATCTCGTTGCTGACCCACGAACTAGGATCGTTTTCGCGACCATCAACGGGTATCCAATAGCCCTTGTTTCTGGCATCAATCTGGCCGTGTCCGGCGTAGTAAATCAACAGATTGTCGTCCGACTCCAATTCCGTAGACAGCTCGGATAACTGCGAGATCATGTCCAGTTTGGTCGCGTTTTTGAGCACGGTCACCTTGTAGCCATAGCGGGAGCGCAGCATCTTGCCAACCTCATCAGCATCATTGACCGCCGTTTTTAGCGGTTGGAAGCCGTTGCGGTAGTTGTTGTTGCCAATCACCACCGCATGGTAGTTGCCCAAGTCTTTGCGCATCCGCCGTTGGAAAATGCGCGAGGTAACGCGCTTAGCCAAGGCCGGAGCGGTGGACGGCTGAGTGATCATGAAGGTCTCACTAACTGTCTTACCGTCATCAGTCATCGCTTCGATGCGCACCGGTGTCTCGGCGGACGGCAGGGAAATGTCGGCGGTAAAGATGCCGTCGGGATCAACCTTGGCAACGACATCGACACTGTTGACCTTCAGCGAGGTGATCTGGCCGGCGGGGTAAACGCGACCGATCACCTGATAGCTAGGCATGTTGCCGAATAGCGGCGCAGCCAGAATGCCTGCGCGGGTCGTCTTCAGACGCGGCGAAATGACGTCAATTCGCAGCACTGCACCTGCAGGCGCGGGGCCGCGCTCATTAACACCGATGCCCAACTGCGCCAACAGTTGGTCGGCATTGGACTGACTGCTGCTCACCGCCTGTTCACGCTGGCTCACCTCGGTTTCCAACTGCGTCAATCGCTGCATGGCCTCACGGCCTTCGGCCGATTCGCGCTGAAGCTCAGCCAGTTGGGCCTTGGCCTGCTGCAGCTGTGCGCGGGAGCTTTCCAGCGCAGACTTGCGCTCATTCAGTTGACCGCGGGCTTGGTCCAGCTCGCCCTTCAAGCGACCGACTTGGTTCCGCAGCTCAATGGTCTGTTGCTCCTGCGCCCGGCGTCGAGCCTCCTCTGCCTCGGTGACCAGTTCGAGATTGCCCGAGGTCAAACCGGAGGCCTTGCGGTACCAGTTCATCGCCACGGTGGAATCCTGTGGCACACCGCGACCGGCCTCATACATGGTGCCGAGGTTGATCATGGCACTGGAGTGACCCTTCTGCGCCGCCTTCTTAAACCACTGCGCAGCCAAGTCGTAGTCCGGCTCCAGACCGAGGCCTTGCTCGTAGATCTCGCCGACGGTGTTCATCGCATCAGCGTCACCGGCCTGCGCGGCCGGCAGCCACGTCTTCAGCGCGGTGGCATAATTTGCCCGATCAAAAGCGACGTACTCACCACCGCGGATTTCGCAGTCACGCGCGGTGGTCTTAATCGGTCGCCGCGCGGACAAATAGGTGAAGCTGCCACCCAATTGACGCATCTGTCCCGGCAACAAACAGTCGACGACATAGAGCTCATTAATTTGGACTTTGGCTACGCGTTTAGCCGCATACAAAGTTGGCGAAGTCACCGTGCCGAGCACCGCCACCAGGGCGGCGGCCATGCTCAACACGCACCGCCGGCTCCAACTGGGTAGGCGATACGGCTGCGTTTGTGAGCTCATGAGCTTACTCCTTGATCAAAATTCAAAGCGCGCGCCGAAGTTCAGCGTGCCGCGATTCAAGCCATCTTGGCCAATGCTTTCGCGGTACTGCAGATAGGCTTGGCGCCCGTTCGCAGTCACATAGACAAAGCCCAGTCCGACATTGCCGAAACTGCTGTCCGGTTCGTCGGCTCTGAGCTGGAACACCACCGACGGATCCGCACCGGCCAGTTGCGCCTGAATCAGCAGATCATCGGCCTTGCTCTCGTGCACGAAACTGATATCAAACTGCGGCGAAATCACGCCGTTGCTAACGCTAAACGCGCGCGTCACCTGCAGTCCAAAGCCGAGTTGCAGGGAAGTGGTGTCTTGATCGCCGTAAATGGCGTTGAAGGCCCCGGCACCGCTTTCACTGAAGCCGTCAATGTTGCTGCGTACGTAGCGCAAGAAACTGTTAGGCGTCATTACCCAGGGGCCGGCGTTGTAGTGAAACCCGGCGCCAGCAGCGAAGGTCAGTTGGGTAGAGTCGGTATTACCGGTTGCGCGGCGATCGACCAAGTTCGGGCCGCTGCCGAATCGAATGCGCCGATCTTGGTCAAGGTCGCTCCAGCTGTAGCTCAGGCGAGCATCGACGTAGAACCGGTCATTCACATAGTAGGAGCCGTATCCGGTGAGGGTTAATCCAGTGGTTTCCAGACCGCCGCGTTCGACCAGACTAGACTCGAAGTTGGTGTAGCCCAAGGCCGCACCGACCACGCTGCGAGTGTTGATCCGATAGTCGACGCCCGCGGTGAGACCATAACTGTCGAAGTCCTGCAGCGCGTTCAGGTCTGAAGAACTCAGATCCTGGTCACCGCGACTGATCGTGCCGTTAATGAAGTAGCCCCAGGGACTAATCAGATCACCGCTGCCACCGATCTCCGGCTCGTCGCTGTCCAACAAGCCACGGAACAAGCTAAGCGGGACTGCCTTGCCGCCGGAGACCACGGTCAGACCGGACAAGCTGAAGCCACCGCCGCCGCCACGCAGTTCTGCCAATCGCGCATCGACGTTGAAGAACTGGGTCTTGGCCATCTGCAGCATCGCCCCTGCTTGCGCCACCACCTCGTTCGGCGAAAACGCCCGCAGCGCCTCGGTAACATCAGCTGCGCGGCCGTCATCAACAGCCTGGGTGACGATTCCACATTCACGCGTGAAGGCGCTGTTTGGGTTGGCACAAATCTGCGCCACTGGTCCCGCCGCCGCTGCGGCGACTGGATCATCCGCAATCAGGTCCCGGATCTGATCCTCCAGCTCACCTTCATCGCGCTGATCAATCTGCGTCGTTTGCGAAGCACGATTGTTGCCGGTGTTGCCGTCGGCTGTGGTCGAAAATACCTCCGCGACGTTTTCCAGGCTGCCCTCACTATCGGGCGCGGTCACGGTGAGCGTCGCCGTTAAGCTTTGGCCAACAGCCAGTGGCCCGGTCGCACTGCAGGTGACCGTGCTGTCACCGCTGCAGGCAAAGCCCGCACCGCTCGCCGAGATCAAGGTCAGTCCCTGCGGCAGCGGATCGACGACACGCACGCCCTCAGCGCTGGCCGGACCCGTATTTGACACCGTCAGGTTATAGCTGAACTGCTCTCCGGTATTTACCGGATCCATGCTGTCGGTTTTTAGCAGTGCCAAATCGGCACCTGTGGGAGCCAAGATGCTAACGCTGACCTGCGTCTGATCATTTTCTGAGTTGGGGTCGGCAGTTGTGCTGTTCACATCTGCCAGCAGCTCGGCAGTGCTTCCTGCAGCGCCGTTCAATTGAGCGCTAAGCACGACTGTGGTGGTAGCGCCAGCGGCGAGGCTCGCGCCGATACAGGAGAAGCTGCTGCCGTCAACTGAGCATTCAGATCCCGAACTGATCGCGCTGACTAACTGCAGCCCGGAACCTGCACTGCCGCCGATGCGCACAACGGAGGCGGCGTCGGGGCCCGAATTACTGGCCAGCAAGTTGATGCTAACCGTGTCGCCGACGTTGCCAGACTCGGGATCAGAACTGCCGCTAATACTCAAATCAGCGAGCAAAACGCCGCCGCCGGTGCCGATGATCGTGGTCGTTTCTGTGTCGGTATTGTCTTGCGGGTTTAGCTCGTCAGCCACGCTAACGGTTGCCGTATTGACCACCTCGGTGGCTTGATCGGGTGCCGTCACATTGATCGTCACTTCGGTCGCGGCGCCGGACTCCAGCGTACCGTTGAAGCTGCAGCTTATCGATTGCGTTCCGCTGCAGTTCCAACCAACACCGCTAGCGCTAACGAATGTGATTCCAGGCGGGAGCTCATCAATCAGCTGCAGAGCCGATGCACGGCCGCCGCGATTGCTAACGTTGAGCGTGTAGCTGAAGTTGGTTGCCACCGTGACCGGATCGGCACTGTCAGTCTTACTCAAAACCAGATCCGGCGGCGCAGTAGGCTCCACTAACACCACTGAAGCGGTTGCGCTCAAACCGGAGCCATCGCTACCGAACGTTAACGTCGCCAAATTCGTCGCCGGACCTGCCGGTCCGTTAGCCTGCGCCGTGATCACCAAGTCGCTCACTCCACCGGCCTGCAACCCTGGGTTACTGCAGTTAATCGCGCTGCCCGAGTTGCAGGTCCAGCCGCTGCCGCTGGCTGAAACGAAACTGAGGCTAGCCGGCAAGCGATCAACAATTTGCAGCCCGCTCACAGCCGTAGTGCCGTTGTTACGCACGCTCAGGGTGAAGTCGACGTTTTCTCCCAGCGTCACCTGACTGCGCTCAGAACTCTTGGTGAAACTCAACGAGGGCCGATCAATGATAGTGGTCGCTTCCGAATCGCTATCGCTACTCTGTTCGCTTGAATCAACGGTCGCAGTGTTCGTTACCAGACCGGGTTCTGCAGCTTCTACGTCAATACGAACGGCTGCGGAAGCACCGGGATTCAAACTCCCGCTCAAACTGCACTGCACCAGCGCGCTGCCGTTGCAACTCCAACCCGCACCGCCGGCCAGCACAAAATCGACTTCACTGGGCAAGCTGTCGCTGATGCTCACACCGGTCGCCGGGCCCGACCCATCGTTAAAGACGGTCAAGGTGTAGGCGAAGCGCTCGCCCAGAGGCACGGGATCGATACTGTCAGTTTTCAAGATCCGCAGCAGCGGTGAGCCGTTAACGAGCAGACTGCGCGACTCGGTAACCGGCGAAGGCGCGTCGGGCGACGTAGCTGTGGCACTAATGCTTGCCGATCCGGCGCCGGGTCCAGCGAGCGCATTTATGGTCAGGTTTGGCGTGCTGTTACCGGCAAGTAGGTTGCCAGAGAAGCTGCAGTTGTAGCTGGCCGTGCCGCCGCTGCAGCTCCAGCCAGTGCCGCTAAAGCTACTGATCGACAAAGGCCCACTGACGACTCCGTTGAGGATAATTCCGGCCGCACTTCCTGGGCCTGAGTTACT
>QIMA01000020.1 GCA_003233535.1 Rhodanobacteraceae bacterium | reverse complement strand
CTATGGCGACAATAGTTTACAAAGGAGGGCATTTCTCGTCTTTGACCCGTCGGCGCTGGACGGATTCTTTAGTTGGTTCGATATCATCAGGGTGAATCCATGTTCAGGGTGAGAAGCCGAATCTGGTTGACCCGTTTGCCATTTCTCGCCCACTTGAATGACCAATTGTTCACTCGGTGAGACTTGTTTTCAAACGGTGCTCCTTGCATACTTTATTCAATAGTAGTGCGCCTGCGAATCAGGGCTTTAGCTGAACTGCTCGGCATCCAGGCGCGTCTAGGGGTGTGGCTTTCGAGTTTTCAGGAAACGATTGATATGGTTAACTTTCGTGGCACGCGAGCGCGGCCTTCTGTTGGTATAGGTTGGAACCGGACAGCGCGCGCAATTGGTCTGCTGGCACTGATGCTGCAGGGACCCCTGGCTTGGTCGCAGGTGCTTTATACATACGACAACAGCACGTCCGCGAACGTCGCCAACAATGGCTGCCCAACACTGGTTACGCGAACTTTTTCCGTGAGCGAGGCCTTCACCGTGGGTGGTTCGGGCACGATCAGCATTGGCGTGGACATCCTAAATCTGCAGCGCGGTGACTTGAACCTCAGTTTGCAGGCGCCAGACGGCAGCTTAGCTACGCTGGCCGCAGTTTCAGGCGATACGGACGATCACTATCGGGTCACATTCTCTAGCAACAACGACACAGGCACGGTGCTTGATGATGGCGACGCCGACCCCGTAGCGGCCGGCGGCCTCGTGCCCTATCGCCGATTGGTGGCGGTAGCTGCGCTCGACACCTTCTACACCGGTACTTCGGCCGGAACCTGGACGCTGCGCATGTGCGATGACGGTAGCGCCGGTGGCGGCAGCGGCACATTCAACTCAGCCCGACTCACTTTGCGCAATGATGCGGCAACCGCACCGGCGCGTTGCGCGTCCACCAGTAGCTTTGACTGGGGTGCAAACGGGCAAGTGCAAACGTTCTCCAGCATTGCGGTTGCACCCGACCTAATTACCCTCAGTGAGGTAAGCAATTCGGGTGAAGCGCCCACTGATCCGGGCGGTATCGCGACCAGCTTTATTACGCGCATTACGACGCAGGGCAATCAATCCGGCTACTACACACTGGCGATGGATACGACTGGCGACACCGAGATAACTGCCGAATCCGTCACTTTCGGATTTTCCGCGCCGGTGACCGGTTTAAGCTTTGACTTGCTTGATGTAGACAGATCAGCCGGAGATTGGGAAGACTACGTGCAGGTAAGCGCCACCGGCCCGACCGGCCGTGTGCCATACGAGCGCACGCTGGTGGCGACCAGCAACACCGCGAATGCCGGCGATTGGGTTGAAGCCGATACCAGTGCGGCGACCACCTCGACCGACGGTAACGTTAGCTACGAATTCTTGGAGCCCGTTTCGCAGGTCCAGATTAATTACGCGCAGGGCGATGAGCCCAACGCAGACTCCGTATTCCAAATTATCGGCATTGGCGATTTCAGTCTTTGCGCTTTTGACTACGGCGACGCCCCGGCGAGCTACGGTACCTTGCTTGTCGACAATGGTCCGCGGCACGGCCTACGCAACAGCAGCACGTTGTTTATCGGCTCGTTAACGGCCGACGGTGAAACCAACGCGACTGCCACAAGCGGCGCTACCGGCGACAACGCCAGCCTGAACGATGACGAAGATGGGGTTAGCTTTCCCGCGCCCAGAGTCGTAAATCAAGGCTGGGTTTGTGGCGGCTATACGACAAGCCCGTTAGCCAACGAGTATTGCGTCACGGTTGACGTCACCAACAACAGCGGATCTGCGGCCCAGTTGGTTGCGTGGATCGATTTCAATAACGATGGCGACTTTACCGATCCGGGCGAGCGTTCTCTGCCAGATCTGCAGTCGACGAGTACCACGGGCTTCAATACCGGTAACATAGCCAACGGTTCTACCGGGCTCAGTGCCGTGCTGGTGTTCTCTCTCGCCGCACCGATTCCGAATAACGCGGCGCCGAGCGTAGCGCGGGCGCGCCTGACGACCGATGCCACCTTTTTCAGCGACGGTACGCCGCCTAGCCACCTTGGTTTGCTCTCCGACGGTGAGGTGGAGGATCAAGCGATCCCGATCAATACCTTGCCGGTGACCCTTGCGAGCGTGAGTGTGGTTCGCCTCAATCCAACGCAAATCGCCCTACGTTGGTCGACGGCAACCGAGGCCGGAACGATCGGTTTTCGGGCACGACTGCAGGACGCTAATGGTTCAGTAGCCGACGAGGCCTTGGGTTTCGTCATGGCCACCGGCGTGGATTCATTGATTCCCCAGTACTACGAGCTCATTGTGCCGAGCTCCAGCTCGTCACCGGTGTATCTGGAAGAAATAGCGAGTTCCGGCAAGGCCGAACGCTTCGGGCCGTATCCGATTGGAAGTGCGAACGGCGATCCGCTGGAATTTGTCGCCGCTCCGTGGGCGCAAGCTCGCGGTGAGCAGCAAGTGGCTCGAGCCGATGCCGACGATCAACGGCTCGCTCTGCAGCAGCAAGCAAGCGCTGTCCGTGCAGTCGAGATCCTGGTGTCCGAGAGCGGTCTGCAGCAAATTAGCTTGAGCGACCTGCAAGCGATCGGCATTAATTTGACCGGCAACAATCCGGACGATCTGCGCCTGAGCCATAACGGGCAAGAGGTTCCGTTCGGTATCGACAGCGACCAGCCGTTGAGCGCCGCGAGCGTCATTGAATTCTACGGTGACGCGGTTGAAGGCAGCCAGTACTCCACGGTTCGCCCGTATTTGCTCACCCACGGTGCGGGGCAGGGTGCGCGCTGGATTGACGTTAGCGCTGCGCCGCAAAGCGCGGCCGCCAGTGATCGACTGCGCCGCGACTTTATTCTGGACGCCGATCGTTACTACAGCTTCTCTGCCCCAGGTGTTGATCCCTGGTACTTCGATACCGTGCAGCGAAATGGCGGCGCAGGTTCAAAGAGTTGGACGCTAGCGACGCCTGGATTATTGCCCGGTCGCTCGGCGCTGCATGTCGATGTCTGGGGCGGCATTGACTACCCCGGCGTTGGCGATGATCACCGCTATAGCGTGTCGATCAACGGCACCGTACTGGGCGAGCGTCGATTCAACGGCGTGAAAATCGATAAGGCGGCTTGGCCGATTCCGGCCGGCGTGCTGAACGGCGACAGCAACATTGTCGAGGTGCAGCTGATTGACACTGGGTTCCCGGTCGACATTCTCCGTGTCGAACGCATTCGCATCAGCGCTATGGCGGAACTGATGGCTGGCGACGCGGCCACAGGCGTAGCACCGTCGCAACTGCTGCCGCGGCGAGATGGAATTACTCTGGCGTCGTTTGAAGATGTCGCGCAGGTACCGGTCTGCGGCGACGCCTGCGAACAGATCAAGGTTAGCGGATTACCCGACAATGATGTCGTGGCGCTGCAGTTCACCGATCAGGGTGTGAATAGACTCCGCGATTTTGACATAGCTACCACGGCAGACGGCTGGAGTGCGTTGCTGCGTGTGGGACAACTGAATTCGCTGGAAGACTTGGTCGCCCAACAGGCGGTCGGGCGGCTGGTAGTCGTGAGCCGATCGCAAGCCAAGCGACCGCAAATGCGCCCGGCAGATCTCGCCCCCAATCCGTTAAGCCAAGGTTCGGCAGAGCTGCTAGTTCTTGCCCCTTCGCGGTTTATGGCGGCGGTGGAACCGCTGCTACAGGCGCGCAGAGCGGAAGGACTAAGCGCTCGTGCGGTCGATGTCGATCAGGTGTATGCCCATTATTCGGCAGGAATAGTTGATCCATTGGCGATCAAGCGCTTCTTAGCCGAGGCGCGAGAAGCGGTCGGTGTGCGCTACGTGCTGCTCGTCGGCGGCGACACCTATGACTACTATGACCGGCTTGGACTTGGCAGCGTCAGCGATATTCCGACACTGTATGGACGCACTCATCCGGTCGTCAATCACGCGCCTCTCGATAGCCTGTTTGTTGATTTCGACAACGACGGTGCTCCCGAACTAGCGATAGGGCGGTTGCCTGTGCGCACGGCGGCGGAGCTGAATTCAATGCTGCAAAAGGTGATCGCAACGCCGCCTGCTGATCGCAGCGTGCTGCTGGTTGCCGAGCGCAGCAACCCAGCTGAAGGTGCGAATTACGCAGCAGAGTTGGACGACGTTGCGGCCCAGTTGCCAGCGCATATGCAGAGCGCAGTTGATCGGGTATATCTTGATAATTATGCTTTGGGGGCAACAGGCGTCGGCGCAGCGCGCAGCGACTTAGTTGATGCCGTAAATGGCGGAGCCGGGCTCGTTAGCTATTTCGGTCATGGGTCACCCACCGTCTGGTCGCGTGAGCAGTTACTCCAGGGTCACCAAGTCCCAGCGTTGATCAACCAGGGTGTTTCACCCGTTGTCTCAGAATTCGGGTGTTGGGGTGGCTACTTCGTTGCACCGCATTACAACACCATGACGCACGGCTGGATCGGCCAGCCGTCGGGCGCCGTTGCTATGTTCGCTTCAAGCGGACTCACCGAGCATACGAGTGACAAGCAAATGGCTAGCGTGTTGCTGCCGCTCCTTGGCCAAGAAGGCCTGCGCATCGGTGATGCGTTGGTTGAGGCGAAGCAGACTTTGAACGCGAATCAGCCGGAATTGGTAGACATCCTGCGAGGAATGACCCTGTTTGGCGATCCAAGCATGCGCGTATCGCAGCGACCCTGAATCCACCGCTTAGATTTGGCCCAGCAGGGGCGGCGGGCGCTCAGATTGGGGGATCCGGTTCGTACCAGTGCTGATGGCCGGTGCTGCAATGATTCGGAATCACCTGATTTTGGGTGGCGGCGCAGGTAGACGCGATACCACGCCCTGAGAGCGCATGCGCTCTCAGGGCGGAGCAACGAATCAGCTGGTCCAACGAGAACGGGACTCGCAGTGAGCTCTTGGCGAGTAGCTGCGCTCCAGACGGGCGTGCAGGCGGAGCGGTTTAGAGTCGCCATCCCGCAGTGCTCATGCAGATACGATACAACTCGTGCGCAGGTGCAGAAGATGGCCCACCGGCTGCTTGGTTGCCGCATATTTGCCGTTGCCGACGGCAAGATGAACAGATCGCTGGCCGACAGCGGCGGCGGCTTGCTGCTGGTGTCGCAATTCACTCTGGCGGCGAATACGCAGAAGGGCATGCGCCCCTCATTGACGACTGCGGCCAGTCCGGAACTGGGCAAGCAGCGCTTTGATGTGATGAACTGGTTGCTGTGTGCCGAAGTCGTCATGCAGTCGTTGCCACCGGTCGTTTCGGCGCACACATACACGTCCATCTGGTCAACGATGGGCCGGTGATTCTTCGCTTGCACGGTTAGCAATACT
>QIMA01000018.1 GCA_003233535.1 Rhodanobacteraceae bacterium | reverse complement strand
TGCGCGCGTCACTACGTGGTCGTTGCAAGGTCTGACAGGCTACTTGGCAACAGGTTCCGCGAAAGTGCTCACACAGACTCAAGATCGCGTTTCTACGTCAATCACGGATGCGCATACGCGGTCTGACGCAGCTGGCGGCCCCCGTTGTGATGAAAGGCGGGAGGCTCGTCCCGAACTAGCCCGAAGTTTCATGAACTCGCGCGATGATCGCGCAGGACATTGGTAGGCCAATGGTTTTTCACAGTGTTTTTTCAAGAAAGGGAGCGGTGTAGTGGTTCATACACCCGACTGAGAATTGTCGCTGGGCGCTCAAGGGCCTAGCGAGGGCGCGTGAAGTTTATGAAACTCCGGGTTAGAACAACTCGTTCATCGACATGATCGCCATAACCATAGACAGCACGATCATCGAGATGAACCCGGCGATCAAAATGGTCACTATCGGCACGAAGGCAGCCATCAACCGATCGATGGCAATGCGCACTTCTTTATCGTAGGTGTTAGCCACTTTGAGCAGCATACCGTCTAGCTGACCGGTTTCTTCGCCGACGCTGATCATCTGCAGAGCCAGCCGCGGGAACTGCTTATCTTCGGCCAGCGCGTGCGCCAGGCTGCCGCCGGTTTTGACCTGCTTGCTGGCCTCTTCAACACCGCTGGACAACACCGTGTTGGTCATGACGTTGCGCGCAATCGACAGACTACCCAGCAGCGGCACGCCGTTTTCGAGCAGCGTGCCGGTGGCTCTAGACAGCCGCGCGGTGTCGATCTTTGCTAGTAAATCGCCCAGGCCCTTGACCTTGAGCAGCCGTGCGTCCCATTTCAATCGCGTATTGGGATTGCTGAACTGGGTGCGGAAGTAATACACCACCCCAATCGCGCCCAGCACCATCGCCCACCAGCCGTAGCGCAGCGAACTGGCTAACGCCAGCACGATCTGCGTCAACATCGGCAGTTCGCCACCCAACTCCTCGAAGATGGGGGTGAAGCGCGGAATGACGAAGAGCAGTAAAAAAATCAGCGCAAAACCGGCCAGCACCAGCAGAATGCAGGGGTAAATCATCGCCGACACGATGGAGGATTTAAGCTCCTTAGAGCGCTCCATGTACTCGGCCAACCGAGCCAAAGTTTGGTCCAGCGTGCCGCCCATTTCACCGGCGCGCACCATATTGATGTACAGCCGTGAAAACACGCCGTGCTGGCGGTCGAGCGCTTCAGACAGCGCGGTGCCGCCGCGCACATCGTCGCGAATACGGCCTACCAGTCGGCGGAAACGCTCTTTCTCGCCCAACTCGACCTGCACCTGCAGCGCCCGATCGAGCGGCAAGCCGGCGCCCAGCAGCGTCGCCAGCTGTTCGGTGAATTGGCCGACTTCGGTCTGCGAGACGCCGCTGGGCCGAAACATGGCACTCAAACCAACGCCCGCGCCGCCCTCGGCCGACTCGGCCTCCAGCGGCAAATTGCCCTGATCCTGAAGGCGCGCGATCACGTCCTCCATGCTCTCGGCATCCATTTGACCCTGCAGCACCTCTCCAGAGGGCGCGACGGCTTTGTAGCGGAAGGAAGGCATTATTTTGAGGGCTGAGGGTTGAGGGCTGAGGGCTGAGGCCCGCAAGAACACAGCATCTGCGTTGTGTCGAGCCGGTATCGGGAATCGAAAATCATCGTATTAAGCTTCTCCAAATCAGGCCGTGGCGCACCGGATTGTCGAAAAAATGCGAGAAACCTAGGGAATCGAGGCATCACTCAGCCCTCAACCCTCAGCCCTCAGCCCTAAATCACGTTTCCTGCGTCACCCGCAGCACTTCCTCAATGGTCGTGAACCCCTGCAGCGACTTCACTAAGCCATCCTCATACATCGTGCGCATGCCCTCCTCTTTTGCCAGATTCTCGATCATGCTGGTGTCGGCGTGCTGCATGACTAGGCGGCGGATGGGTTCGGAGGTGACCAGGAATTCCATGATGGTGGATCGACCCATGTAGCCGGTCAAAGTTCGCTCTGAGGGTTTGGGTCGGTACAGCTCGACCGGTCGCTTGTCGGTGAATTTTTCCAGATGGTGCTCTTTCACCAGTTCCGGCAGGGCGATGTATTTCTCGTTGACCTCTGGATCCAGACGACGCACCAAGCGTTGCGCCAGCACCCCGTTGATGGTCGAACACAGCAGGTAGTCGTCAACGCCCATGTCCAACATCCGGGTAATCGCGCCAGCGGCGTTGTTGGTATGTAGGGTGGAGAGCACCAAGTGACCGGTCAGCGCCGACTGGATCGCGATTTTCGCGGTCTCTAAGTCACGCATTTCTCCGATCATGATCACGTCCGGATCCTGACGCACGATTGAGCGCAGAGCACCGGCGAAATCCAACCCAATCTGTGACTTGACCTGAATCTGATTGACGCCTTCGATCTGGTATTCGACCGGGTCTTCGACAGTGATGATCTTCACCGCCGGGGTGTTGAGTTTCTCCAGCGCCGTGTACAGCGTGGTGGTCTTACCCGAGCCGGTCGGACCCGTAACCAGCAAGATTCCATGGGGCTGCGAAAGGACCTTAATGAAGCGCGGCAGGAAGGCGTCGGTAAACCCCAATGCATGGAAGTCCAGCGACACGTTCTCGCGGTCGAGAATACGCATCACCACGCTCTCGCCGTAGGCGGTGGGCACGGTGGAGACGCGCAGATCCAGCTCTTTGCCCTGCACCCGCAACAAGATACGTCCGTCCTGAGGCAAGCGACGCTCGGCAATATTCAGCTTGGACATGATCTTGACCCGCGAAATTACCGCCGCCGCTGAACTCGAAGGCGGTGATTCCACCTCCTGCAGCACACCATCGATCCGGTAGCGAACCTTGAGCCGGTTTTCGAAAGGCTCAATGTGAATATCGGAGGCGCGCGCTTCAACCGCGCGCTGCATCAACAGGTTGACCAGACGGATAACGGGCGCTTCAGAGGCCAGATCGCGCAAGTGCTCGACATCGTCTTCGCCGCTGCCGTCCTCACTCAGGTTCTCGACGATAGTGCCCATTGCCGAGCGTCCCTGACCGTAATAGCGCTCGATCAAATCATCGATCTCGCTGCGCACGCCAATATGCACGCGCACCGCTTTTTCGGTCGCCATGTGCACGGCGTGCACTGGATACACGTCATTCGGATCGGCGACCAGCATGTCGACATGGTCATCATCTTCGCCTACTGGCACCACGTGAAAGTGCTTGAGAAAACGCAGGCTGAGGTGGACTCCGGCAGGCGGCGTCTCTGGGCAATCTTTGGCCGACAATAGCGGCAACTCCAGAACCCCGGCGCTGGCCTCGGCGACGTCGCGCTCACTCGCCAATCCCAAACGGGTAAGCAAAGAAAGCAGCGAATCGTCCGGATTCTCTTCATGCACTCGCCGGGCGCGGACCAAATCGGCATCTTTTAGCCGACCGCGATCAATCAGTACCGCAACTACCCGCGTCTCGTCGACAGTGGCCGGACGAACCTTGCTGGCAGGCTTATTGGCAGTCACGCTCAAGCTGATTTCTCCTTCGATTGCTTCGCTTCGGACGCAACATCCTCACCGGTGATGACGTCCGCTAAGCGATCGTCGTCTACGGTCACCAAACGCTCGATGAAACTGCGATTCATCCCCACCCACAAAATAACGGGGAGCACTGCGGGCAAAATCAAATAGCCCAGCTGATAGCAGAAGGCGATCAAATTGGCCGACAGGCCAGCCGCCTCTACCGCCGCCACACCTGCCGGGCCGGCTTCAAATCGCAGCGACTTCAGCGTGTCGAAAACGACCCCAAAGGCCTGCACCGGCCAAAGCACCGCGAGCGAGATGCAAAACTGCATTGCGCGCTGTCGGAACGACAGTGGCGTGGCCATTACCAGACCGATCAGCACCGGGAAGCAGTAGCCGTAAATCATCGGATTGACGTCGATCGCCACCGCAGGCGTGCCCTGACTAAGGTCAAATCCGGGCGGCAGCAGCGCCGGATCCACGGGCAGGCGGGTGATAAAATTAATCACGTAGTTGGCCTGCTCACTGCCGCTGAACACCTCCGGCATCCAGCGCACCAACACGTTCTCGGCCATCCACCGCACCGGCGCAACAAGCAGCGCGGAAAGGTAAAACCAAATGAAGAATGCCAGCGGTAACCAAAGTGTGGCGCCGAAGAGCAGAGTGCGTAGCGGTCCTAGAAACATAGTCGTTTTCGGGTCATTGTTATCGGGTCGCGAACTGATGAGCGTTATGGAACAGGCGCATCCACGGGGACGCATCTACGTCCCAGTCGGATGCATACCAAGACATCTGCCGGCGCAAGAAAATCCTCTCCGGGTGCGGCATCATGATGCTGATCCGTCCTTGAGCTGCGCTAAAGCCGGTCAAACCGCCGATAGATCCGTTGGGATTGACAGGATAGCGCGTCGTGCCATCGACAAAACGCATACAGGCGCCGCTGCGCTCGCCCGCCGTGGCCGGATCGCCGTCAAATTGCGCTTGACCTTCGCCATGAGCAACCACAACCGGTATCTGTGCGCCGCTCATTCCGGCAAAGAAAATGGAGTCGCTAGGCAGAATTTCGACGCCAACCAAGCGGGCCTCATATTGCTCGCTGCGGTTGCGCACAAACCGGGGCCAATGCTCGGCTCCGGGAATCAATGGCGTCAGCGTCGACAACATCTGGCAGCCGTTGCATACGCCCAAGGCGAAGCGCGATTCATCGGCAAAGAACTGACCGAACTGAGCGGCCAATTCCGGGTGAAACAGGATCGACTTGGCCCAGCCTTGGCCAGCACCGAGCACATCACCGTAGGAGAATCCGCCGCAAGCGGCGAGGCCGGCGAAATCGCTTAGGTGTCGGCGCCCAGCGAGCAGATCGCTCATATGCACGTCGACAGCGTCGAATCCGGCACGAGTGAAGGCGGCGGCCATTTCGATCTGGCCGTTCACACCCTGCTCGCGCAGAATTGCGACGCGCGGTCGCTTAGCGACGACGGGCGGGCGCTTAGGCTCGGCCTCGAACGGCACCTGCCAGGGCAGCGCCGGGGCGTCGGGGTCAAGCAAGTGCTGGCGTTCGGAATCGGCGCAGGCCGGATCATCACGCAGTCGCTGCATCGCCCAACTGGTTTCGCTCCAGACCTCGAGCAAATCGCTCAACGCGTAATCCAGGCGTAGATCAGAACCGGCCAAGCACACGCGCGGAGCTGCCTGCGGTGCGGCGACCGCAGACACGTAATCGCGCAGACCATGGTCGGCGACCAAATCCAGGAAGGCCTGCTGCTTGGCATCATCAACCTGCACCACCAGCCCCAGCTCTTCGCTGCACAGCCAGGCCAGTGCATCGGTGGCTGAGAGCTCATGCGGCGTGTGG
>QIMA01000051.1 GCA_003233535.1 Rhodanobacteraceae bacterium | reverse complement strand
TGAACCACTACACCGCTCCTGCGGAAAAACCACTGGGCAATCAATGTCCTGCGCGATCATCGCGCGAGTTCATGAAATATCCGGGCTAGAGTTTCATGAACGCTCGTTGCGAGGGCGGCGGCCGCAGCAGAACTACATGAAACTCCGGGTTCAGGGTTTCACTTCTAACATTGATTCAGGCGGGCTAGCACAGCACGTGCGGAGCACGATGCCAAGCGCCCACTGGCACTGACACTGGTACTCGCTCTCAAGCCTCGACGATCGTCCCCAGCTGTTCGCCGTGAACTATCTCCAGCAAACCACCCTTGTGATCCATATTGTAGATACGGATCGGCATGTCGTAGTCGCGGCACAGCGCGATAGCCGTGGTATCCATGACGGCGAGACGGCGCTCGATCACTTCATCGAAGCTGACCCTGTCGTAGCGCACGGCGTTGGGATCTTTCTTCGGGTCGGCCGAATACAGCCCGTCGACCTTGGTGGCCTTGACCACTAGATCAGCGTTGATTTCGATTGCTCGCAGCGCCGCAGCCGAATCGGTGGTGAAAAAAGGGTTGCCGGTGCCGGCAGCAAAAACGACGATACGGCCTTTCTCTAAGTGGCGAATCGCCCGCCGACGAATATAGTCTTCGCACACTTCATTAATCTTGATTGCGCTCATCACCCGGGCCACAGCACCGCGCTTTTCCAGCGCATCCTGCATGGCTAGCGCGTTCATGACGGTGGCCAGCATGCCCATGTGGTCGGCGGTGGCTCGATCCAGACCGGATGCGGCCAGCCCAGCGCCGCGGAACAAGTTTCCCGCACCGATAACCACGCCAATTTCTACACCGTGCCGAGAGACTTCAATGATCTCTTCGGCGACCGCGCCCAGCACTTGCGGATTGATACCGAACGATTCTTCGCCGAGCAAGGCTTCGCCTGAGAGCTTGAGCAGTACGCGGGTGTGAACCAGGGGACGGTCGGCAGAGTCGACCAGGAGGGGCGCGGCTTGGGGCGGGCTGATCGTCATCAGTAAGGCACCTGTCTTACGCGCCTGGCCATGCTGCGGGGTGCAACGATGGAGCGGCACGCCTGTCTAGACCGGATATTTCATAAACTTCACGCGCTCGCGCGAGTTCATGAAGTATCCGGTCTAGCTACACGAACGCGCTTCCCTCCCGGAATCTCGCCCTCGCCTACTGCGCCAGCACAGCCGCAGATAACCGAAGCGGCGCATCAGCGCCGCTTCGGGGGTAACACTACTTACTAGCTTGAACCTGCGCCATAACCTCGGCAGCAAAGTTCTCTTCCTTCTTCTCGATGCCTTCGCCTACCTCCATGCGGTCGTAAGAAACGACCTTGGCGTCATGCTTCTTCAACAGCTTCTCAACCGTCACGTCTGGATCCTTGACGAACGGCTGGCCGACGAAGGTGATCTCGGCCAAGAACTTGCGCAAACGACCTTCGACCATCTTGGTGACGATCTCCGGCGGCTTACCGCTCTCGGCAACCTGAGCCTTGAGAATTTCAGTTTCCTTCTCAATCACATCGCCAGGAACGGCATCGGCATCCAGAAAGGCCGGATTGGTCGCCGCTACGTGCATCGCCAAATCGCGCGCCAAGTCTTCGCTGCCGCCTTCGACCGCAACCAGCACGCCGATCCGACTACCGTGCAGGTAGGCACCCAAGGCACTGGGGCTGGTCACCTGAGTGATGCGCCGGATCTGGATGTTCTCACCAATCTTGGCCACTAGCGTCAAGCGCACGCTTTCCAGCGGCTGACCGTTGAGGTCCACGTTTCCCAAACCTACGACGTCAACAATGCCGGCACTCAGCGCAACACCGGCGACGGCATCGCAGAAGGCGACGAAGTTCTCGTCTTTGGCAACGAAGTCGGTCTCACAGTTGACTTCAACCAGGACGGCCTTGCTGCCGTCCTGAGCCATCGCGATGCGGCCTTCGGCTGCGACGCGACCGGCCTTCTTGTCGGCCTTGGCCAAGCCCTGCTTACGCAGATGCTCAATGGCGGTTTCGACGTCACCGCCGACTTCGGTCAGCGCTTTCTTGCATTCCATCATCCCGGCGCCGGAGCGCTCGCGGAGTTCCTTCACCAAACTCGCAGTGATTTGCATGTGTCACTCAATCCTTATTGTTCGAAATCGAAAGCGCTGACTTACTCGGCAACTTCAGGTTTGGCCGCTTCGGCCGGTGCCGTTTCGGCCGGTGCCGTTTCGACCGGCGCCGCTTCGACCGGCGCCGCTTCGGTCGGTGCTGCTTCGGTCGGTGCTGCTTCAACCGGCGCTGCTTCAACCGGCGCTGCTTCAACCGGTGCGGCTACAGCGGGCGCAGCTACAGCAGCAGCTTCGGCCGGCTTCTCAGCGGCAGCGACAGGTTTCTTAGCGGCGACCTTGTCAGCAGCAGGAGCTGGCTTGGCGGCCGGCTTCTTGCCGCGCGGCCCTTTGCGCTTGTCTGCGACCTCTCGAGTGATCGGGTTGCCATCGGCGTCTAGCTCGACGAATTCGTCTTCCTGCGCACCACCCACCATCGGCGTGGCGGCTTTGCCTTCGAGCACGGCGTCAGCGGCGGCGCGGGTGTACAACTGTACGGCGCGGATGGCGTCATCGTTGCCCGGAATGACGTAGTCAACGCCGGCCGGGTTGTGGTTGGAGTCAACCACCGCGATCACCGGAATGCCCAGCTTGTTGGCTTCTTTAATGGCGATCTCTTCGTGACCAACGTCGATCACGAACAGAGCATCCGGCAGACCATTCATGTCCTTAATGCCGCCCAGACTGCGCTCTAGCTTCTCCATTTCGTGGGTCAGCTTGAGCACTTCATGCTTCACCAAGCGATCGAAGCTGCCGTCGGTGCTCTGGGTTTCCAGATCTTTCAGTCGCGTAATGGACTGCTTGACGGTGCGGAAGTTGGTGAGCATTCCACCCAACCAGCGATGGGCCACAAACGGCATACTGCAACGCTTGGCTTCGTCCATCAGCGTGTCGCGGGCAGCACGCTTGGTGCCGACGAACAGAATTTTGCTGCGCTTTTGCGCCAGCGCGCTGATGAAGTTCATCGCGTCGCCGAACAGCGGCAGCGTCTTTTCTAGGTTAATGATGTGAATCTTGCCGCGCGCGCCGAAAATGTAGGGCGCCATCTGCGGGTTCCAGTAGCGAGTCTGATGGCCGAAATGGACGCCTGCTTCGAGCATTTGACGCATAGTGACGTTAGGCATTGCAGTTCCTTGTTACGATCGGGGGGTGAACCCCTGGGGGTTTAGGCCTCCACGCACCAGCCGCAAAGACTACGGACGTCGTGTCCGCAGCACCCCTTGCGCCTTTAAGGAGCGTGTGTGTAGTCAGAGTCAGTCGCCTTTAGCACTGAACTCCGTGATTTGCCGCAGCCGCAACGAAAAAGAGGTTGCGCTTCAACAAATCAGCGGAATAATAGCCCGCTTCAGAATGCATGTTCAAGGAATATCGGATAATTCATGGCTGTTACCATCAAGAATGCGGAACAACTGGACAAAATGCGGGTAGCTGGAAAGCTCGCTGCGCAGGTCCTGGGTATGATCGAACCATACGTGGTACCGGGCGTGACCACCGACGAATTGGATCGCCGTTGCCACCAATACATCACCGAGGTTCAGGGCGCGATTCCAGCCCCGCTGAACTACAAAGGGTTTCCGCGTTCGGTCTGCACCTCGGTCAATAACGTGGTTTGCCACGGCATCCCCGGACCGAAGGTGCTGAAGAAGGGCGACATCCTGAACATCGACGTGACCGTGATTAAGGACGGTTTCCACGGCGATACCAGCCGCATGTTCCACATCGGCGAAGTTGGCGTCCTGGCCAAACGTTTGTGCGTGGTCGCTCGCGACGCGCTGTGCGTAGGCATTGATCTAGCGCGACCCGGGACCAAGCTGGGTGAAATCGGCCGGGCCGTTCAAAAACACGTCGAAGCCCAAGGCTTCTCGGTGGTTCGCGACTACTGCGGCCACGGCATTGGCGAGGTCTTCCATGAAGATCCGCAGGTACTCCACTACTACGACCCTAGTCGCGGGATGGGACTGGAACTGGCGCCCGGCATGACCTTCACCATCGAGCCGATGGTTAACGCAGGCGGCTATCTGGTGCGGCTACTGCCCGACGGCTGGACGGTGGTCACCAAGGATCGCTCACTTTCGGCACAGTGGGAGCACACGCTGGCGATTACTGACACCGGCGTGGAAGTGCTAACCCGGCGGCCGGAAGAAAACTGGTGATTGGCCACCGCGGCGCGACCGCGGTCTAACCGCAGTGGCCAAATCGAAAGCGGATTCGCCCAGGGAACAGCTACCGCTGGATGAGCTGCGCGAATTCGTCGCGCGCCTACGCGCCGACTTGGCAGCGTTCGACAGCGACTTCGCGCTGCAGTTTGCGCTGGGCCGCAAAGTGCCAACCATTTTGGCCGACCGGGCACGGCTCGCGCGCTTAGCCCTGCGCAGCCTGTGGTTCGCCTGCGTAGGCTCGGGCTCGCCCTACGGCTTGGTCGCAACCGGCGGCTTTGGTCGCGGCGAGCTGTACCCCCACTCCGACATCGACCTGCTGATATTGACGCCGCATCCGGCGCCCGAGACGCTGCCCGAGCGAATTCAGACTTTTCTCGCCGCCGTCTGGGATCTGGGCTACCGCGTTGGTCATTCTGTGCGCAGTACGCCACAGCTGCTTGAGGATGCCAAAGCCGACGTCATTCTGGCCACAGCGCTCATGGAATCGCGGCTGATTACCGGCGACCGCCATCTCTGGCGCGAGCTATCGCCGATTTTGAGCGCTGGCGGGGGCTGGGAACCGCAAGCTTATTTAGAGGCCAAACTCACCGAACAGCGCGACCGCCATCACCGCTATCTGGACACCACGTTCAATCTAGAGCCGCAGATCAAGGAAGGGCCGGGTGGCTTGCGCGACTGTCACTCAACGTTATGGATCGCGCGCGTCTGCGCAGGCGCCGGCAGCTTTGCTGAAATGGAGCGGCAGGGTTTGCTGCACCGCGACGAGCGCACCAAGTGGGCGCAGGCAGTCGATCGCTTGCGCTGCGTGCGCTACGCCCTGCATTTGCTGGCTGAGCGCGCTGAAGACCGCGTGCTCTTCGATTTCCAGTTGCGCTTAGCGAATCTTTTTGGACATGCGCCGACACCCGGCTCGAATGAATCGATCGAGCAGTTCATGCTCGAGTATTTCCGTGCCGCGGCGCGCATCTCGCTGCTCGGCGAACGCATCGTCGCCCGCGTCGAGCAACGCCTGTGGCCCACTGATTCCGAGCTGCTCGGCCCCGGCTGGCGGCGCATCGATGACCGTCTGGAGGTCACACCGAGCCGCAAGGCGCTTAAACCGCTGGGACTCGTTCAAGGCC
>QIMA01000209.1 GCA_003233535.1 Rhodanobacteraceae bacterium | reverse complement strand
GTTCCGCTGACAAGCGCAGCGCGCGTAATCGAGTTTTACATGGCGCGGGCAACGCTTGGGCGAGACGGTCGACGCCAATGGCACGCCAACGCGAGCTGGCCCGTGCGCTCCACCACTCGTCGATCAGATCGCCAGCGTCGTCGGCACTGAACATACTCGGATCGAGCAACTCCTCGCACGGCGGAGTCAGCGGGCCAGGTGCGAGCCCGCGCACGAAGCAGTGGGCCACCCACAGGGCAGTTCGATAGTCCGTCAGCGCATGACTTATGGCCATTAGCAACAGCGAGCCTTCGTTCAGCGCAACCAGCTCTGCATGCCAGGGCGGGCTTCCCTCGCTGCCCACCCGTACGTTGGTCAGGCGTTCGGCCATGGCCAGCCAGTTCGATTCCTCTCCGGCCGATGACTCGATCAACACTCCGCCACCGATTGGATCACCCCAGCGCGGCCTAGCATGGGCATCTAGCACGATCTGCGGCAAGCGGAATTCGCTGAGTTCGCCGACGGGTGGATCGAGGCGTTGCTGGCAACGCATCACCACGACACTGTTCATCGGTGCCGCTACGTCCATCAACCAAAATTTGGTTTCATTCGGACTGAGAAGGCGCCCCAGACTCATGCGGCCCGCTTTTCAAGCAAAGCGATCATCTGGCCGACGTTTTCCAACGCGCCGACCTCCGCCGCTTTTAGGCGAATGCTGAATTGGCGCTCAACTGCTAGAACGAGGGTGATGTGCATCAGCGAGTCCCAATCGTCGAGATCAGCGGCCGTCATCTCCGGAAATATCGCTAACTCGTCATCATCAAATACGTCTTGGAAGACTTCGTTTAGTCGTTGCTGCAGCACTTCCCTATTGCTCATCTGCGCACTCTCGTGTTGTGAAACGATTGCCCAGCGATTGGTGTTTGCCAGCGAGGCTCGGGCCCGCGAACCCCCAGCACCCAGTCATCGTCTAGTTTGCCAAATCCTAGTCGCGAATAGAGATTGGCTACCAGCGCGTTTTTGGGCGACGCAACGTAGCGACCGACAACCTGCCGGCAACCCCGGTGCTTCGCCACGTTTACGATCTCGTTGGCGACGAATTCCTCAAGAGTGCGCCCGAGCACGCGACAGCTCATGACCCAGGCATCAACCTGAAGTACGTGGTTGTGATGGTGCAGTAGCACTGCGGATACCAAGCCGTTGTCACCAAAGCGATCAGTAAGCCGTACGCCGATGATCTGATAGTCGTCGCGTGCGTCCAAGGCCAGCAATTCGGGCTCTGACAGTCGCAAGCCGGTGAGGTGAAATTGGTTGCTCTTGTTAATCAACTGGGCGATCCGCGGCAGGCTGATGTCATCGGCGGCTCGCACTTGTGCTCGCATCTGCAGACTTTCCAGATACTTGCTTAGATCCGGTGTTTCCAGGCGCAGATCTTCGCGTCTGGCGTTGTCCGCATAGTTGTCAGCGCGTTGGCTGTCTTCAGCAGAAATGCTGCTGGCCTCGAAACACCCTGCGCGCGCTAAGGACTGCACATACAAGGTGGGATCATCCGGCAGATCAATTACTTGGACCATCGGTAGCTGCTGACGTATCAATTCACGCTCCGCCGGATTGTCGTCGACGAATACCAGCGCATCGAGACCAAGGCTGAGACTCTTGGCAATGGCTCGGATGTTGCTGGCCTTGTCAGCCCAGTTGGCGCGGAAGACCGCGAAGTCATCCAGGGTGAGGCGCATATCAGGATGGCTTTCGAACGGTAACTGGGCTGCAGTCATTTCGTTCTTACTGCACACAGCCAGCACTATGCCGCGCTCGCGCAAGGCTTTGATGTAGTCCTGGAATGCGACAAAGGCTTCGCCTTCGGCACCATCGCCGAGCACTATACCGGCCACGCCATCGTCGCCGATTACTCCACCCCAAAGCGTGTTGTCCAGATCCAAAATTAGACATTTGCGCGATAGACCGAGCTGCGCCGCGACGCTGCGCGCAGCATGACTGGCGACCAAGCCGGTGGCGTCTTGGCAGAAGGCGTGTTTGGCATGAAACCAGAGCCTAGGATCGCGCCAGCGCGCGCTTCCCCAATAGGCACTAAGGTGGTCAAGATCGAACACCGCCACGCCAGCGGGCGCAGCAATGGCGAGCTGGGAGTTATATGCGCGGAGCAGCGAACGACGCCCCCAGCCTTGCGTTCCGGCCATCTGGCCGAATGGATCGTCGACCGGTAATTCAGCGTTGTTTTGCAGCAATTGACAGGACAACCGATCCTGCAGAATGCGCCACAGCTGTTCGCGGCGCTCGACGGCGTGCAAGACTGCCGTGTTGATTTGTGCGGAGGTCGCGTTCGGGCTAGTTGCCAGTTCCACGTCGTCACTGACGCTAAACAGCCACACCAATTGCGGCTTGAAGCTGTATAGCGGGCTGGACGGATCCAACACCGTTTGCTCCATCGTGTCGTAGGGTGCCAGATAGATCTCGGCCTCTATCCCGCACAAGGCTAGCCACAGACGCAACAAGTCGACGAGGTGGTCAACGGTAGTGGAAGCCAATAGAGCCACGCGTAGCGGGCGTAGTCCGAGAGTGCCTTGCGGCAGCTTGGCTAGGAGTCGGGCGGCGCGGGACTGCACAACGAAGTCGGATTCAGGACTGATATGGTTGCGCAATAAGACCAGCGCTTGAGCGGACTGGCCCTGCGATATCAGCGATTTAGCCAGCTTGAGGCTGTCGCGCAGCGGCGTGCTTTGCGCCGCTAGCTGATTTGTCATGCGCTGTACAGTGCATTGCAATCGGTCAATGCATGGCGCTCGTTCGCGCTCAATGGTGGGACCGAAAATCGGTCTCGCACCTCATCCACCGGAAGCTCGAGCACCGTCCAAAGATCCCAGCCGTCGAGTAAATCGACCGTCGTGGCGGCACCTCGCGCCACTGCGCGAAAGAAGGCATCGGGGCGCAAGGCGCCCTTTGGGGCAGGGCCAGGCATCACTTGGAAACCGGCTTGAAACTGCAGCAGTGTGAGCATCAACAGGTCCATGCACAGCACGTTGGTATTGCCGCCGCTGAAAGCGGCATTGAGCATCTCGCCGGGATCTGTGGTCTCGTACTCGCTGAGAATGTGGTAGATCTCGTGCTTGGACCAGCCTTCTGGAAAACTCTTCGGCTCGCCGGGCAATGGAAAGCCGCGCGTGGTGTAGAAACGGTGAAGGGCGTAGCCAAGGGTGTCCTCCGGCAGTTCACTCAGCGCGTGGTAGCGCTTGAGCAAACTGCGGTCGGTCATCAGCTCGTATAGTCCGGGAATGGCAGGCATCATGATTCGCAGCATGTCCAACCAATCTCGCAGGCGGGCCTTTCCGGTAGGCGACCAGTAGTAGGCTACTGAGCGCCCCATTAGTCCGAATGCCATGCGCTTGAACTGTCGCTTTACGCCTTGTCGTAACAGCGTCAGACCGAGGTCTACCACGCCCATCTGCTTTGCCGCAGCCTCTACCACCGCTGCCTTGCGGGCGGTCACTACACCATCCAGTATCGGCAGCATCGCTAAGATGCGCACAACCTCTAACCGCATTGACGGATCGTCAAGCCTCTCGGCCAGATCCGCCGGTAGGCGCCTATCAGAAAGAGAAATCGGCTCCTCGCAGTGAAGCAGGTGGCGCTGTATCGCGACGATACTTTCCTGCTCGATCGCAATCGGCTCGATTTGACCTTCGGCTGATACGACAGCGTACATCGCTTGCACAATGGTGTGAGTTTGCACTGGATCGGGGCGAATTATGCGCATGCGTCAGGCCAGCACCGCATCCTGAGCTTCAAGCGACCGACGCTCTTCGACGCTGAAGTCGGGCAACGCATAGCGCGCTCGTAGCTGGTTTAGCGGCACGTCTGCGTGCTCCCAGAGTTGCCAGCCGGCGAGCAAATCGACCGACATACTCGCGCCGCGGGCGACGGCGCGAAAATAACCGTCGGCTCGAAATAGCCCTTCGGCCATCGGTCCGGGGGCGAATTGCCGTCCCGTGTGCAGCTGCACCAGAGCGGGTAGGGCAACGTCCAGTGACATTTCAGCCGTATTACCTGCGATGAATCCGGCCAGATACAGCTCGCCCGGTAGGCTGGTCTGGTAGTTTGCGATGATGTGATAAATCTCATGCCTAGCCCAGCCTTCGGGAATACTCTTGGGCGAGCCCGGAACCGGAAAGTCGTTCCGTTCGTAGTAACGGTAGACCTCGTTGCCAAGTGTGCCAGGAGGTAACTCTTCCAATTCGCGGTACTTCGCCAGTAGCTCGTTGAGCCCGAGCCAACTGCGCAGCCCAGGGAACCAAGGTGTAACGCTCCACCACATGCTCAGCCAGGCGCGCCACTCGGGCTGTCCACTGATCGGCCAGTAGTAGTTTACGAAGCGCTTCATCAGCTTAAACATGATTCGTTTGTACTGTTTTAGCGCGATGCACCGCAGCATCACCAAGCCGAACTCCGTGACCTCTAGCTGTCGAGCGGCAGCTTCCACAATCTCGACCTTGTCAATCGGTAATTGTTTGTCTACGGGGGGCAGCATTGCCATTAGGCGAACTAGCTGCAGCCGCATTGCTGGATCCGGGAAGGTCTCCGCAAGCGACTCGGGTAATGGCCCAGAGACGGCCTCTAGCGGCTCATCCTGCCCAAACAAATGGCGCTGTATAGCGACTACGCTTTCTAGCTCATCGGCTGATGCCGACATTTGGCCTCCGGCGGTGATTACCGCAGATAGAGCCTGGACCAGCACGCTGTTCTGTTCTAGCGTTAACTTGACCCGATGCATTAGATGGCCTCCAGCGTGCGCATCGCCGTCATGGCATCACGACGCAAATACTCAACAAATACCGGGTCGTCCAAATCGCGACTGATGATCCGGCCATAGGCGGCCTGCTGTGCGCAAGGACTGCGCGCAGAGGCGGTAAAGAAGTAGCTCAGCCGCTCACCCCGTTCGAGCAGGAACTGCAGTAGCGATGCATCTTCCACATCGACTGGCGATCCCTTGCATGCCACTGTACGCACGGCAATCTCTGGCGGAAGCTCGATCCCGTATTTCTTTAGTTCCGCCGCCGGATCGTTGCGCAGGCGCGTGCGCAACTCGCGATCACGCCAGACAGCGGCAAGTGAGTTGGAGGGTGCTGTGTCGTTCATGATTCAGGCCGCGCTTGGAGTGGAATGACCTGGTCCCATGAGCAGACCGTGGTTCGGGGTCAGGCGTTCGCGCTCCCAGTCTGAAACCGGCGGTATGTTGAAGCGCGCCCTTAGCTCGGCTGTGGGCATATCGGCAACGTCCCAGAGCTCCCAATTCGTCGTCAGGTCGAGATTGATAGACGCACCGCGCGCCATCGCACGGAAGTAGTGTTCCGGGTCGAACACGCCCTCGGCGATTACGCCACCCACGATCTGCC
>QIMA01000365.1 GCA_003233535.1 Rhodanobacteraceae bacterium | reverse complement strand
GAGCAGCGCTGGAACTTGCGCAAGCTGGTCCAGAACGACCCGGAATTAGCGCCCACACGGTTTGGTGCTTTCCTCACAGACATCGACCAGTTCGACCCTGCGAACTTCGCTATCGCACCGCAGGAAGCGCTGTATATGGACCCGCAGCAGCGCCTGCTGCTGGAATGTGCGTGGCGCGCGCTAGAACACGCGGGACTCGATCCGGAAGCGCTGACCGGCAGTCGCACCGGTGTATTTGTCGGCATGACTGGCTCGGACTACGCGGAGCTCTTGCGCAATTCTGGGCACGATCAACTCGCCGCACAGGCGATTACCGGACTGCCGGCAAACACGGCGGCGGGCCGCATCGCGCACACTCTAGGTCTGACTGGCCCAGCCATGGTGATTGATACCGCCTGTTCGTCCTCGCTAGTCGCACTGCATATGGCCTGCCGCGCAATCGCCGATGGCCAGTGCGATACCGCACTGGCGGGAGGCGTAAATCTCATTCTTTCACCGCTCACGTCCATCATCTTGGCTCGTGCCGGGATGTTGTCGCCGCACGGCCGCTGTCGCACGTTCGACGCCGCTGCCGACGGATTCGTTCGCGCTGAAGGTTGCGCTACGTTGATGCTTAAGCCGCTGGACGCAGCACGCGCCGACGGCGATCCTGTGCTCGCGGTGATCCACGGTAGTGCGGTCAATCACGACGGCAGAGCCAGCGCCCTCACCGTTCCCAATGGCACTGCGCAAGAGCGCGTCATGCGCGATGCGCTGGCCAACGCCGGTGCAAACCCGGCCGACGTGGCTTATCTTGAACTGCACGGGACCGGCACTGCACTCGGCGATCCAATTGAGGCCGCAGCAGCGGCAGCCGTTTACAATCTTGAACGACGTGCACCGCTCCTAGTTGGCTCTTTCAAAACCAATATTGGCCACGCTGAATCGGCCTCTGGCGTTGGCGGCCTGATCCGAGCAATCGCGACGCTAGAACGCGGTGCGACTCCGCCGAACCCACAGTTCGGAACACTCAATCCATTAATAGATGGCAAAGGGCTGCAAATGGCGGCCCAGAGCGCGCCCTTAGCTGTCGGAAAGCAGCTAGCCGGAGTCAGTAGCTTCGGCGCCAGTGGCACCAATGTGCACCTGCTGCTGGAAGCTGGTCAGCCAGTCGAAAAACGCCGCGCATCGCGTCCGCCCAAGCCGTTCTATCGGTGCCGCATCTGGCCGAAAGCACTTGATGCTTCGACGGATTCAGCAACGCAGGGCTTGCTCTACCGGCTGGATTGGAAGGCGACACCCCTACCCCACACACCCATCACCGGGTGCTGGCAGATACACGGTGAGGGCGCCGCCGAATTGGCGACAGCTTGGCGTCAGTTGGGCATCAACGCAGTCACCAACGCCAAGGATGGCAAGCCGGATGCCATTTTGCGTATCGAAGGTGCCGCCGATGCGATCGTTGGCCACGCATTGGCCGATCACCTGCGGGCCTTGCATGACGCAGTGCGCGATGCATCGGCTCCGATCTACGTATTGGCCCATGACAGCCTACAAACAGCCTCCGGCGAGCCCTTGCATCCTGCGGCTACGGCGCGGTTGGCACTGGGGCGCAGTCTGGCGCTGGCCTTTCCCGCGCAATGGGGCGGCCTGCTTGACGCCAGTGCCACGGCAATAGCACGCACGCCCGAACGGTTGGCTTTCGCGCTCGCGTCTGGAGAGACCGAACTCGCTCTGCGCGGCGATCAGCTCTTTCTCCCACGACTGCAGCAGATGGCGGCACCTAGCCCGCGACAGCCAGTCGGTAGCGCCGTCGTCAGCGGGGCCTTTGGCGGCATCGGGGAGCGGGTAGTCCGTAGCCTCTTTGCGCGCGGGGTGCGGCATTTCGCCCTCCTCGGCCGGCACCCGGATACCTCTCGTTTTGACGACTTGTCTGAGGCTGGCGCGCAAATTTTGAGTTTGGCAGTAGATGTGTGCGATGAGCGCAGCATGCGCAATGCCGGCAAGAAAATCGAAACGACGCTGCCACCGGTGGAAACCGTGCTGCACTTGGCCGGATGCAAGGAAGGGAGCTATCGGGAGATTCTCGAGCCGAAGCTACGGGGCGCACAAAATCTCGATAAGTTAAGCAGCCTGTGGCCGGTGCGACGTTTTGTCCTACTCGGCTCCGGCGCGGCTCTGTGGGGCGATGCGGGGATGTCTGCTTATGCCGCAGCCAACGGTTCATTGCGGGCTGTAGCACAAGCTCGACGCGCACGTGGTCAGCACGCTGCCGTGATTGATGCTGGACCCGTTGCCCACAGCGGCATGTTGGACAGCAGCAATGACGCGCTATTTGAGCGAATCGGATTGCGCCCGGTAAATCCCGAAGCGCTTCTCGATATCTGCCTAGCGCTGGACGAGACTGACCATGACGTAGCCGTCGCGGACATTGATTGGCCACGTTTCTTGGCGGCACATCAAAGTCTGCGCAAGCGACCCATGTTGGCGGGTTTCGAATCCGGCTCGACCAAACCTGCCGCCACGAAGACTGCTCTGGCACAGCCGATTCCGCGAGCAGAACTGGTTGAACTGGTAAGCAACAGCATCGCTGCCCTACTCGGAATGAGCCCGAACGCCGTCGACCCAGATCGCGGATTCATGGCACTGGGCTTAGACAGCTTTGGCCTGATGGACCTGCGCCGTAAACTTGAGCAACAGCTGGGGCGATCGATTCCTGCTCCAGCGCTGTTCGAGGCGCCTAGCGTTCATCGGCTCGCCGATCTGCTTTCCGGGGTGTCAGCAAACATCATTGCGCCACCCGATTTATCCAACGATGAACCGATTGCGGTGATTGGCGTGGGCTTACGCCTGCCCGGCTCAGTGATGGATCTAGACAGTCTAAGCAAACTACTTAGCGAAGGCCGCGACGCCGTGGGCGAGCCACCATCCACGCGCAGTGCCGATACGCTTCCGTCTGGTATCGACTCGCGCGTCGCCGGCTGGTTGGATGAGGTTGATCGGTTCGATGCCGAACGATTCCAGATCAGTCCTCGAGAAGCGCTAAAAATGGATCCGCAGCATCGGTTGCTGTTGGAAGTCACGGCGGAGACAGTCACACATTCCGGTCGCGACCCCGATGCCCTGAGTGGCAAGAACATTGGTGTGTACGTCGGTATCACGAGCACCGAATACGCGGACATTCTTCGTCGCCACGAGCTACTCGATGCGCACGCAGTGGGTGTGCGATACCTCAACGCCGCTGCCGGCCGCATATCACACGCGTTGGGCCTTAATGGGCCGTCGCTAGCGATCGATACCGCGTGTTCGTCCTCAGCCAGCGCCATTCATCTTGCGATTCAGGCGTTACAGCGTGGCGAGTGCGCCTTGGCTCTGGCTGGCGGTGCCAATCTGCTATTGGCCGAAGAAACTTGCCAAATGCTGCGTGCCGCAAAGATGCTTTCTCCGCAGCAACGTTGCCGCAGTTTCGATGCCCAGGCCAATGGCTACGTGCGCGCTGAAGGTATCGGCATGGTCTTGTTAAAGCCGCTATCCAAGGCTGAAAGTGACGGCGATACGGTTCTAGCGGTGATTCGTGGAAGCGCGATGAATCATGACGGCGCCGCGAGCGGTTACACCGTACCCAATGGCGCTGCACAACGCGACGTGATTCGCGCTGCTCTGATCGCTGCCCGAACCGAGGCCAACGACGTAAGCTATGTCGAGGCTCACGGAACTGGCACCTCACTGGGCGACCCGATCGAACTGCATGCACTTGCCGACGTTTATGCCAGCCCGCAGCGCCGCCTCCTCGTGGGCTCGATAAAGTCAAACATCGGGCACGCTGAAGCTGCGGCCGGGGTTGCCGGGTTACTCAAGATCATCGCTTCAGCAAGGTCCGACAGCCTGCCTGGCAACCTGCATTTCGATCGACTCAATCCGCGATGTGAGGTATCGGACTCGACCGTTCAGGTCCTCGATCGGACCACCCGTTGGCCGCGAATCGATGGGCGGCGCTTGGCCGGGCTAAGTTCATTCGGTGCCAGCGGCACGAATGTGCATCTGATCGTGGAGGTGCCCGAGCCGATCGCCAAACCGACTCAGATTAGTCCACGCCTTGGCTTGTTGTTTTCCGGGCAGGGAGCGCAATCGCCGGGCATGGGCCGTTGGCTATGCGAAAACGAGCCAGTGTTCAGCGCGACAATCGACCGTATCGCCGCACGAATCGATCCACTGCTGCCACTACCGTTACGGCGATTGTTGACTGATGACCAGTTGTCGTTGGACGACACCGCGGTGGTGCAGCCGGCACTGTTCGCATTCGAGGTCGGGTTGGCCGAAGTTTGGCGCAGTCGAGGCGTCGTCGCTGATTTGGTGCTTGGACACAGCCTGGGTGAGATTTCAGCTGCGGTTTACGCCGGAATACTGGAACTAGAGCAGGCAGCCGAGTTTGTCGTGGAGCGCGGTCGGTTGATGAGCGCGACAGAGCCCGGAGCCATGGCCACCGTTCGCGCGACTGAAAGCGACTTACGCTCAGCGCTCGGCTCCGCACTGGGCATATCGGTCGAGATCGCGGCCCATAACGGCCCGCGCAATCTGGTGATTTCCGGTGATGGTTCAGCTATTTCGGCGGCACTGCAAACGCTGAAAGGATGTGATATTGCGGCGCAAATGCTGCCCATGACGCGCGCCTTCCACTCCCGTTTGATGACGCCAATCCTCGCAGAACTGGAGCTTGCCGCTGCGCGCATGGACGTAAGCGACGCGGCCGTGCCGCTGTACTCAAATCTCGACGGTCAACCGCGTACGCGCCTGAGTGCGGTGGATTGGCGTCATCAAGTACGCGAGCCAGTCGCGTTCGTCCAGGCACTTCAGACAGCGGCCAAATCAGGCTGCGAGCTGTACTTGGAAGTGGGGCCGTGTGGAGTCCTTTCAACGCTTGGTACAGCCGTGTTGCCAAGCGCAAAGTTCATAACCAGTTTTGTGCCCGACGTACCAGCCGAGGCCATCGCAGAAGCTGCAACCGAACTTAGTCACGCGGGCTTAGCGATACCATCTTGCGCGCCCAACGACAGTCGGCAACGATTCTGGCCGCAACAGAGCGGGAAATCAGCGTTAGCGCGAAATATCGAGCGCCGCTACTTCGCAGATGAAATTCGATCGCCGGCATTCAGCGGTCGGTTGGCGCTACACAGCTGCCGCCCGGAATTTTGGCCAGAGCTTGCCGATTCCGGGCATTTCGCCCACATCGGCGTACACCTCAGCCTACTCACGTCCGGTTTGGGCGACGGCTCGGTAGCCGTTAGGGATGCAGCCTTTCAGCACCGTTTGGATCTCGGGCAGCCCTGTCGCTTGCAGCGCCTTTCGCAAGCCGACGGCCACACCCAGCTACTGCTAGAAGATTCCGATGAGAACTGGCTACCAATCAGTGAGGCTCAAATCACGTCTAGC
>QIMA01000363.1 GCA_003233535.1 Rhodanobacteraceae bacterium | reverse complement strand
TAGCGCAATAAGTTGCTCGACGCCTCGGCTGGCGCGATCAGATAGTAGGCAGAAATGGCCAGCTCAGCGTGCGTCAGCGCCACATCCACCAGCGTTGCTCCGCGCGACTCCATTTCGGCCAGCGCTACGTGCACCGACTCGGCAACGGCAGGGCTAACGCCGGCCCCGAAGAAACAGCTGGGCACGCCAATCTTGAGCCCGCTCAGCGACGTGTCTAAGGCTGCGAGGTAGTCTGGCGTGGGCGCATTCAGGCTGGTGGAGTCACGCCAATCGTGTCCAGCGATGACCTCGAGCACGCGGGCGCAATCTTGCGCCGTCTGCGCAACCACACCGCCCTGATCGAGGCTAGAAGCGTAGGCCACCATGCCCCAGCGCGACACCCGACCGTAGGTAGGCTTGATTCCGGTCACTCCACAGAATGCGGCCGGCTGTCGAATCGATCCGCCGGTGTCTGTAGCGGTGGCGAAAGGCACCACGCGAGCCGCGACCAGCGCTGCAGATCCGCCGGAAGAACCGCCCGGCACGCGAGAGCGATCCCAGGGATTACGAACCGGTCCAAAATGGCTGTGTTCGTTGGATGAGCCCATCCCGAATTCATCCAAATTCGCTTTGCCCATCAGCACCGCACCGGCGAGCTCTAAGTGTTCATGCACGCTGGCCGAATACGGCGGCACGAATGATTCCAGCATCTTCGACGCGCAGGTAGTGCGTACGCCTTCGGTGCAGAACAAGTCCTTGTGCGCGTAGGGGATTCCACCCAGCGACGCGTCGCTATCGTTTCCGCTCTCGGCCGGCAACTGCGTGATCCATGCATTCAGATCAGCCCACTGCTGACTACGCGCATGCGTGGCATGAACCAAGTCGGTCGAACTACAGCGTCCAGCGGCGATTGCCTCGAGCTGCTCTTGCAAGGTCGTTGGCGCGCTCATTCAATCAATCACCTTCGGGACCAGGTACAAGCCGGCACTGGCAGCCGGCGCCAGCGCAGTCAAAGCGTCGCAGCGATCGCCAGTGAGAACGACGTCCTCGCGCAAGTGCAGAACAGTGTCGTAAGGATGCGCCATCGGCTCGCACTGATCGACGTTGGCCTGATTGAGTTCGGCGACAAAATCCAGCATCTGTGTGAGCTCGGCTTTGACGCCCTCACGCTCGTTGTCATTCAGGGCTAGCCGGGCTAAGAAGCACAGCTTGTCCAGAGCCTTATCGTCAATCGCCATAGTCGCTCAGTGCCGCTGGGGTCCAGCCCAAAGGGAGTCCGACGTTAGCACGTTGGCGAGGAATGTTGCAGTGCAATAGATGGGTGACGGATAGCGGCTAGATACGGTGCCGGTGCGGTGCGCTTGCAGACATGTCCGCATACGTGTGCGACGGTGCTGACGCCGTGCTTATCGCACAGGAGCATCGCCAAAGCTTGGCAAAGGCAACGATATTTGCCTAGGGCTCACCCGCATCGCGATAGGAATCGATCTCCAGACCGAACCCGGAAAGGCCGGTGAAACGACGTGGCGTGCCCAAGACGATGAGCTTACATAGCCCCAGATCTCGCAGAATCTGCGCGCCGATCCCCGACTGGCGCCAGGCCGGTGACGACTGGTCGACGTCAGAGTCGGCCTGGGTCTCAGCGGAAGCTTTGTCTGCGTCCAGCTGTTTGAGCAGCTCGTCGTCATCCAACCGCTCGCCGAGCACCACCACCACGCCCTCACCCTGATCGGCGACGGCCTGCAACGCGCTGCGCAATGGCAAGCCGAAATCTTCGCGATCAATGGCCAACACGTCGCTCCACCAGTTCTTCGCGTGCACGCGGACCAAGGTGGCGCGCTCGGCGCTGGGCGCGCCTCGTACCAGCGCGTAGTGCTGCTGGCGAGCGGTTATGTCGCGGTAAACGACCAGCTTGAACGGCCCAAGGGGCGTGTCCACTGCGCGTTCGATGTGTCGAACTACCGTCTGCTCAGTGCTTAAGCGATGGCGAATCAGATCCTCAATGGTGCCGATCTTCAATCCGTGGTGTTTAGCGAATTCGAGCAGTTCGGGCGTGCGCGCCATGCTGCCGTCTTCACTCATGATCTCAACCAGCACGCCAGCCGGCTCGCTGCCGCTAAGCAGAGCGAGGTCTACCGATGCTTCGGTGTGCCCGGCGCGCGTTAACACGCCGCCAGGGCGCGCCTGCAGCGGGAAGACGTGTCCCGGCTGGACCAGGTCGTCCGGCTGCGCATCCGGCATCACCGCGGTGCGCACAGTGTGCGCGCGGTCGTAGGCGGAAATGCCCGTGGTAACGCCCTCGGCCGCCTCAATCGACACGGTGAAAGCGGTACCTTGCGAGTCGCGGTTGTCACGCACCATCGGCGGCAGCGCGAGCTGTCGGCAGCGCTCTGGCGTCAGCGCCAAACAGATCAAGCCGCGCGCATAACGGGCCATGAAATTGATATCTTCGGGCCGAACCTTGGACGCGGCCATGATCAGATCACCTTCGTTTTCGCGATCCTCGTCGTCGAGGATCACCACCATGCGGCCCTTGGCCAGATCGTCGAGAATGTCTGGAATCGAATCGAAGGCCATGGCGCGAGGTACCAAGTAGGAAAAGGGCTGGCAGGGTACTGCGCGGCAAGCACAAGTTGCCAGCCGCTCAGGGTGTGGCAAAGCTATGCGTTGCTGCGCCAGTCCATCAGGCGCTCGACGTAGCGCGCCATCTGATCGACCTCCAGGTTTACAGCGCCGCCAATCCCAAGCACATGCAGATTAGTGTGTTCTAGGGTGTGAGGTACTAAAGCAACTGCGAAGCCCGCGTCATCCACATCGGTCACCGTCAGGCTGATGCCGTCGACGCAAATTGAGCCCTTCACCGCGATAAAGCGCAGCAGCTCAGTCGGGGCGTCAAAATACCAGCGCTGGCCGGCGCCTTCAGTCTCGATGCTGCGCACTCGGCCGACTCCGTCGACATGGCCCGATACCAAGTGACCGCCTAGTCGCGTAGTCGGCAGCAAAGCGCGCTCCAGATTGAGCTTGGCGCCTGGCTGCAGCTCGCCCAAGCTAGTGCGCGCCAACGTCTCCAACGCCAGATCGGCAGCAAATAGCGTGCCCTCAAAGACCACCGCCGTCAGGCACACGCCAGAAACCGCCACGCTTTCACCCAGCAATCGATCGGCGCCCAATAACTCGCCGGCATCCACCCACCAGCGCAAACCCCCAGCGTGCGCCTCGCAGCGATGCAGCGAACCGACCGTTTGTATCAATCCAGTAAACATTCAATCCTCGCAGTTCTTTGCACGCTGGCCTCGAACCTCCGGCACTCCGCGCCTCAGCCCTCAGGAGGTTATCGTCCAGGTACATCGCCCCAGAGCAGCTTATGCAGCTGCATCTGAAAGCGCACCGGCAACCGGTCACTGACGATCCAGTTAGCCAGATCGGTCGCATCAAGCTGTCCCCAACTGGGCGAGTACAGCACTTCGGCCAAGTGATTCAGGCCACGCTCACGCAGTTGCGTGCAGGCCCAGTCGTAGTCGGCTCGATCACACAGCACAAACTTGAGCTGGTCGTTTGGGCCTAGATGCTGCAGGTTCTCCCAGCGGTTTCGCTCCACCTCCGCCGAGCCCGGCGTTTTCAGGTCCATCACCTTGATCACACGAGGATCAATCTCGCTGATATCCAAGGCACCGCTAGTCTCCAGACTGACGATGAAATCCAGATCACAAAGCCGACTCAGCAACTGTAGACAGCGCTTTTGCGCCAGCGGTTCGCCGCCGCTCACGGTAACGTGGCGGACACCGTGGGACTGAACCTGTTCGATGATGCTGTCGATGCTGCGGCGCTCGCCGCCGTGAAAGGCATACGCGCTGTCGCAGTACACGCAGCGCAGCGGGCAGCCGGTCAAGCGCACGAACACCGTCGGAAAGCCCACGCTGCTCGATTCTCCCTGCAGGGAGAGAAAGATCTCAGTAATTCGCAGCCAGTCGGCAGTCTCAGTGCCTGCAACTGCAGCCTGGGTTTGCATAGCTGCTCCCTGAACTGGGCACGCCGCATTGCTCGTCGTAGCCGACGAGCGCGGCAGTTACTCTGTTCCTAGCGGTTACTATCGAGGCGCATCGCGCGCAAACGACCCTCGGCCAAGCGCGCCACTGGCGTGCCCGGATAGCGCGAGATCACGCTTTCGAGAGTTTCCGCAGCACGCTGCACGTCGCCCAGCTCGAAATGGCAATAGCCCACTTTCAGCAAGGCATCCGGAGCCTTACCGCTGCTCGGATAGCGCGACAGCAAGCGCTGAAAGGTGTCCAACGCGATTCGATAGTTTTGCGTGACGTAGTAAGACTCGCTCAGCCAGTACGTGGCGTTGGGAGCCAGATCCGCATCCGGATAGTCGTTTAGAAAAGCCGCAAAATAACGTGCCGATGTGTCATAGCGACCCTGTTTGAGCGCCTCAAAAGCACGATCATAGGCTGCTCGCTGCACTTGGGCAGCACCTGGGGCATCGGCAACGGCGCTGTAGATCGGTTCACCGATGCTGGAAGCGGGCGGCGCCGCAGTGAAATCGTCGCCTACCGGCGCGGGATCACTCCAGGTCAACTGACCTTGCTGGGCAGGCTCGGGCTCGACCGCCAGGGGTGCGCCGTCTGGACGAACCGGCGCACTGGGCCCGGTTCCTTCAATCCGCGCGATACGCGAATCGATGTCCAAATACTGATCGCGCTGGCGTTTCTTCAGACTCTCTAACTCGAAAGTCTGTTGCTCAACCAGATTACGCAGACTCGCCAGCTCCTGCTGCATCTGATTGATGCGGTTGAGCAATTCGACGTTGGTTTGCGCATCGCCGCCGCCGGAGCCTTGCTGCTCCAGCCGCGAAACGCGCTCAGCTAAGCTCAACCGCTGCTGCTGAGCCTGCGCCTGCTGCGGGGAAACCGCGGCGGTGACCAGCACCGCCGCAGCCCCTAGTCCAATCAAGAAACGCCCTGCAAGCATCACTGCTTGACGGTGTATACGATCTCAGTGCGACGATTCTTGCCCCAGCAGGAGTCGTCACTCATGGTGCAGACTGGGCGTTCTTCGCCGTAGCTGACCACGTTGATCTGGGAAGAACTGGCGCCGTTGGCCAGCAACAGATCGCGCACGGAATTGCCGCGACGCTCGCCCAGACCCAAGTTGTACTCACGCGAACCGCGCTCGTCGGCGTTGCCTTCCAGAGTCATGCGTGCGCCTGCGTTGTTTTGCAGCCACTTGGCGTGACAGCGGATCATTTCTTGGGCAGACGAACGCACGGTGGCGGCGTCGTAATCAAAGTACGCGGTGCGCGAAACCAAGCAGGGCTTGGAGCTGAGCAGCGCGTCGCTGGTCCAGTCATCTCCGAGTACGTACTGGTTCTGGCGTCGGAGTCGACTCTTGAACTGGGTCCGGGCGGGGCTCTGGCTTGCTGGCGCAACCAAAAACGACGGTGCAACTAAGCGCGATGAGCAGGGCGCGTATTGAGGTATTCATGGCATTCCTCGTTATAAGGGCAAATCTAGGTTGATTAAATCGGTACTGTATTCAGACCGGGCCACTGAAGTTTAACGCGGACGAAAGGGTCCCCAGGCAGGTTCGCGCACATCCCCTTCGGCAAAGGTCAGCTTTTGCTTGACCAATCCGTCCGATGAGGCGGCATAAAGCACTCCCCGATTCCCCTCGCGCGCCGCGTATAGAACCATGCTTGCGTTGGGCGCAAAGCTAGGCGACTCGTCCAACGGACCAGAGGTTATCACCCGCACCGTGCCGGTGTCGCTACGCTCACGATCCAGAACCGCAATTCGGTACACGTTATTGCCGCCGTGAACCATCGCGATTTTGCGTCCATCGAAGGAAACATTGGCACGCGTGTTGTAGGCACCCACCGAGGTCACTCGGGTCGAACTACCGCCGCTGGTAGCCACTCGGTAGATCTGCGGTTTGCCGGCACGATCGGAGGTGAACAATATTTCCTGTCCGTTCGGCATCCACGCCGGCTCAGTGTCGATCGCGTAATGATTGGTGAGTTGGGTCAAGCGACCGCTGGCGATATCCATCACGTAAATGTCGGGATCGCCGTCCTTGGACAGCGCCATCGCCATTTGCCGCCCGTCGGGAGAGAATGCTGGCGCCCCGTTGATCCCCTTAAACGAGGTCAGTCGGCGGCGCGAGCCGGTGTTCACCTCGTGCATGTAGATCGATTGGCCGCCGTGTTCGAAGGTGACATAGGCCAGATAGCGTCCGTCCGGTGACCAAGTCGGCGAAATGAACGGCTGCGAGTTCCAGACGATACGCTGCGGATTGAAGCCGTCGGAATCGGCCACCCAGATCGCGTACTCCGGGTCGGTAGTTTGCCGTTTAGCGGTGATGTAGGCGATGCGAGTAAAGAACGCCCCGCGCACGCCGAGGATCTCTTCGTAGATCAGATCAGAGAGCTGATGCGCAGTGGCGCGCAAATCGCCTGGCTGGCCACTTAACGCCAGAGCCAACAACTCTTCTTGCTTGAGCACATCGTGCAGTTCGAACTCGATACGAAAGGTATTGTCGGGCCCGTCCTGGATCCGACCAACGACCACGTAGTCTTGCTTCAACTGGCGGTAGGTAGCGAAGTTCAGATCGCTGCCACGCGAGGGGCGATCGAAAATGTCACTGCGCGGCGAACC
>QIMA01000219.1 GCA_003233535.1 Rhodanobacteraceae bacterium | reverse complement strand
AATTCAAAGCCCTTAGCGAGCAGTTCCGTTACCCATTGGTCTAGCTGCTCATGCTCGAAGTAGACCGTGGTAGAGCTACCCGACGACTCGCTTTGCAGCGACAACGAAAAAGTAGAGTCGCCATGTGGACATTCGAAGCGCGCGTAATGCGACGTATCAACGATTTGTAGAAAACCCATCGCTCGATAAAAGCGCGTCGATTGCGCCATATCGACAGCCGGCATGGTGACCTGATTAAGATTCACTAGCGCAGCCTCCTCGCAAAGCTGTGTCGAGCAATCGCCGGAGCAATGGACGAGAACACCTGCGCCGACAATCGCTGCAATTAGACGGTCAATCATCCTGAGCCTACGCGCTTCGAACATCGTAAACCTCGCCGGACTTGGGCGAGGCGACGATAATCGCGTGAACTTTGTGCGCAGCATCTCGCGGCGACAGTAGCAGCTGTTCGGATTTCAGCTGCACGAACTTGGCTTTTTCCTTGAAGTGCTCTGGATCTTGCGAGCGGATCGTTGACTGCATCTGCGTATCAATCACGCCGGGGCGAATCGCGATCACCTTTGTAGGATTGGGCTGCTCTTTCTGCTCCAACGCCACGCATCGAGTAAGTGCTTCCAGCGCAGCCTTGCTGGCGCAGTACAGCGACCAGCCGTGATAGGGCGTCGAGGCCGCACCGGAGGAAATATTGACGATCAAACGACGGGCAGCTCGCGTGGAAAAAAGCTGCAGAAACAGTCCGGTTGCGCTGACACAGGAGCTGATGTTGATTTGCACGTGTTTTGGCCACGAAACCGAATCGGTCAATTCCAGCGGCCCGATGGGATCCAGCGTACCGACGTTATTGATCAACACCACATCTGTCCAGGCGCCGGAACTAAGCTCGGTGAACGTCTGCTGCAAGACCGTCGAGCTTTGCACCGCATCGGCGAAGTCACACGGCACATGATTCGGACCGACACCGCTGCGCGAGAACTCGCGCACCTCCCAGCCCAGATCCAGGTAAAGCTGCACCAAAGCCTTACCTAGGCCTTTGGAGCCGCCGGTGATGAGTGCCAATTTCATACGCCTAGTTCCCCGTGTTTGCTAACTCGGATATTTCATGAACTCGCGCGATGCTCGCGCAGGACATTGATTGCCCAGTGGTTTTTCACAGTGTTTTTTCAAGAAAAGGGAGCAGTGTAGTGGTTCAACACCCGACTGAGAAAAAGTCGCTGGGCGATCAAGGGCCTAGCGAGGGCGCGTGAAGTTTATGAAACTCCGGGCTAAACGTCTGCATGCAACACGAGCCTAACGGCGGACCACTGGCCCCTCGCCGATCCCATGCGATTTGAAGTTCGACAGGTCCGCAGCCATCGGCAGTGTTCGCCCCCACTTCGCCGTTTTCACCGAGCATACATCGAGCGACTTCGAGCCCAGCTGACAGCCGCCTGTCAGGAGTGTTCTCGCGGCTTTGCGCAAAGAGCGCATAATCATACGATGCCGCTCAGTCACTTCCACCCGGCGGTCGCGGACTGGTTTCGCACTCGCTTCAAGGCCCCGACCGGCGCGCAAATTGCCGCCTGGAACGCGATTGCGCGCGGCAAACACACCTTAGTCGCCGCGCCTACCGGCTCGGGTAAAACCTTGGCCGCGTTCCTGCAGGCCATCGATGGCCTCGTTCGTGAAGCTATCGCCGGCGAGCTAAGCGACCACACCACGGTGCTCTACGTATCGCCGCTAAAGGCGCTGTCCAACGACATCAACCTCAATCTGGTCGAGCCGCTGGGCGGGATCGCTGACTCACTTCGGGCACGCGGGATCGCGGACATCGCGCTGCGTTCGATGGTACGCACTGGGGATACGCCGCAGTCTGAGCGTGTCGCCATGCGCAAACGGCCGCCGCACATCTTGGTGACGACGCCGGAGTCGCTGTACATCCTGTTGGGGTCGGTCTCCGGGCGACAAATGCTGTCCAGCGTGCGCAGCGTGATCGTCGACGAGATCCACGCGGTCGTGACCAACAAACGCGGTGCCCACTTGGCCTTGTCGCTGGCAAGACTAGAGGCCTTGTGCGACCGGCGCGTGCTGCGTATTGGGCTGTCCGCCACCCAAAGCCCTATCGTCGAAGTCGCCCGCTTTCTGGTCGGCACGAACGCAGTCGCGGCCGACGGCCAGCCGGATGCGGAGATCGTTGACACCGGTCATACCCGCGATCGCGATTTGGCTCTGGAATTGGGGGCTATGCCGCTAACGCCGGTCATGTCCAACCCAGCCTGGGAGCTGACCTACGACCGGCTTGCTGCGCTGGGTGCCGAACATCGCACCACGCTGGTGTTCGTCAACACGCGACGCTTGGTCGAACGCGTGTCGCGCCACTTGAGCGAGCGCATGGGTCGCGAGTGGGTCGCCGCGCATCACGGCAGTATGGCCAAGGAATTGCGCCTGGATGCCGAGCAGCGGCTAAAGGCCGGCGATCTGAAAGTGCTGGTGGCTACGGCATCGCTGGAGTTGGGGATCGACATTGGCGATGTGGATCTGGTCTGCCAGCTGGGTTCGCCGCACGCGATTTCCGCATTTCTGCAGCGAGTCGGTCGATCCGGTCATGCAGTCGGCGCCACGCCCAAAGGGCGGCTGTTCCCCTTATCCAGAGACGATTTGGTCGAGAGCACCGCGCTGTTGGACTGCGTCCGTCGAGGTGAACTCGATCAGCTAAAAACGATTGACGCCGCACTCGATGTCCTGGCCCAGCAAATGGTCGCCGAAGTGGCCGCCGAAGACTGCAGCGAAGACGCGCTCTACGCCATGATGCGCAGCGCATGGCCTTACGCGCAGCTGCATCGCGACCGCTTCGAAGACGTGCTGCGTATGCTCAGCAGTGGATTCACACCGCGTCGCGGACCGCGTGCCGCTTACATACACCGCGACACCGTCAACGGCCAATTGCGCGCCCGGCGCGGGGCTCGACTCACCGCAATCAGCTCCGGTGGGGCAATTCCGGACAACGCCGATTACCAGGTCGTGCTCGAACCCGAAGCGCTGATGGTGGGTAGCGTGCACGAGGACTTCGCGGTGGAGTCCATGGCCGGCGACATCTTTCAGCTCGGTAACACCAGCTACCGCGTGCTGCGCGTCGAACAGGGCAAGCTGCGCGTTGAGAATGCTGCTGGCCTGCCGCCAACGGTACCGTTCTGGCTGGGAGAAGCGCCGGGCCGCAGCGACGTCTTATCTGCGGCCGTCTCTCGTTTGCGCACCGATACTCAGATGCAACTTGACAATGGTGGGCGCGAGGGGCTGCTGCAGTGGCTAGTGGCGAGCCTGCTGATGGACACCGAATCGGCGACCCAACTCGCCGACTACTTGGCCACTACGCACAAGGCACTCGGTGCGCTGCCAACCCAGCAAACGCTGGTGATGGAACGCTTCTTCGACGAATCCGGCGGCACCCAGCTAGTGATCCATTCGCCTTACGGCAGCCGGATCAATCGAGCCTGGGGCTTGGCGCTGCGCAAGCGCTTCTGCCGACGCTTTAACTTCGAGCTGCAGGCGGCGGCGACCGAAGACGCGATTGTGATCTCGCTGTCTACCAGCCATAGCTTTCCGTTAGAAGACGTCGCTCATTATCTACACTCCACTAGCGTCGAGCCGGTGCTGACCCAGGCGCTACTGGACGCGCCGATGTTCGAAGTGCGCTGGCGCTGGAACGCGACTACCGCGCTGGCGCTACCGCGGATGAGCGGCGGCAAAAGGGTCGCGCCGCAGCTGCAGCGGATGCGCGCAGAGGACTTAATCGCCGCGGTGTTTCCAGATCAAATCGCCTGCGCAGAAAACTTGGCCGGCGAACGCGAGGTCCCCGATCATCCGCTGGTGCAGCAAACGCTGCGCGACTGTCTGCATGAGGCGATGGATCTGGACGGTTTGGTCGGATTACTGTCGCGTTTAGAAAGCGGGCAGGCGCGGATCCAATGCCGCGAACTGACCTCGCCGTCGCCGCTATCGGCGGAAGTTCTCAGCGCCCGCCCCTACGCATTCCTCGACGACGCCCCGCTGGAAGAGCGGCGCACGCAGGCGGTGCAGTCGCGGCGCTGGAATCCCAGCGTCGATGACGGCGACTACGCCACCCTGGATGAAGCAGCGATTATTGGCGTGCGTGAAGAAGCCTGGCCGCTGGTCCGCGATGCCGACGAGATGCACGACGCGCTGTTTAACTTGGGCTGGTTCAATGCAGAACAAACCGATCAGCATGCGGGCTGGCTAGAGCACCTGGAAACGCTGGCGGGTGCACGCCGCGCCGCCCTCCTCCAGCGCGTCGATGCGTCGCCGCTTTGGATCACGGCCGAGCGTCTGAATCAGTTCGCGCAAGTCTTCCCCGCAGCCACCACCGCTCCAACCATCATCGCGCCGGCCGCCGCCGAGCCCGCGGGCCCCGATCGCGCTGCGGCTTTGGTGGAGATCATTCGCGGACGAATGACCTCAGCCGGCCCGATCCTAGCCAGCCAGATTGCAGACGAGCTTGGCATCAGCAGTGCCGACGTCGAGTTGGCGTTGCTCGCGCTGGAAGGCGAAGGTTACGTGATGCGCGGGCAGTTCAGCGTTGCGCTAGAAACGGGGGTCGAACAGTGGTGCGAACGCCACCTGCTAGCGCGGATTCACCGCTACACAATCAAGCGATTGCGGCGTGAGATTGAACCGGTGGAGCCGCGCACCGTGATGCGCTTCTTGTTCCAGTGGCAGCGCGTGGGCAGCGAGCGCGGTTCTGGGCCGGACGCGCTCGCTGCAATTCTGACTCAGCTGGAAGGCTTTGAAGCACCGGCCGCAGCCTGGGAAAACGAGATATTGCCGGCGCGACTAGCTGACTACGAGCCAGGCTGGTTGGATGATCTGTGTTTGGCCGGGCGTGTGTTGTGGTCGAGGTTACGCAGCTACGCCGGCACTGGCAGCGCTTCAGGTCCGGTGCGCAATACGCCCATCGTGCTGCTGCAGCGACGCAACAGAAATCTCTGGAACGGCCTGCGCGACAGCCAATCGGACGAGCACGCAGGCAGCAGCCGTGCCGAACGCGTGGCCGCTGCGCTGAAAGATCACGGCGCCATGTTCTTCGATGAAATCGCCGACGCTGCACATTTACTCGCAGCCGAGGTCGAGGACGCGCTCGGCGAGCTGGTCTCGACCGGCCGGGTGCACTGCGATAGCTATGCCGGTCTACGCGCGCTGCTGGTGCCATCGGCCAAGCGCGCCCGCTTCAGCGCCAGACGCGGTCGCGGCGCGCAGCCGTGGTCTGGACTACACAGCGCTGGCCGTTGGGCCCTACTGCGCCGGGCTAGCAGCACCTGCGACGCGAATCAAACCGACGACAGCGAGCAAGTCGAACAAATTGTCCGTGTGTTGCTGCGTCGCTACGGATTGCTGTGTTGGCAACTGTTGCAGCGCGAAGCCAACTGGC
>QIMA01000328.1 GCA_003233535.1 Rhodanobacteraceae bacterium | reverse complement strand
ATGTTTCATAAACTTCACGCGCCCTCGCTAGGCCCTTGATCGCCCAGCGATTTTTTCTCAGTCGGGTGTATGAGCCACTACACCGCTCCTTGTAGAAAAACCACTGGGCAATCAATGTCCTGCGCGATCATCGCGCGAGTTCATGAAATATCCGGGCTAGCAACTCACAGATCGCTCATGCCTTCCGGTACGCCATCGCGGCCGACGCGCAGCAACTTCAGGGTGTTGGTTCCGCCCAGCAAGCCGGTGTGGTCACCGGTACTGAGCACCACTCGATCACCCACATCTAGCCGTCCCTGTGCATGCAGCAACTCCACGGCCAATCGAGCCGCATGCGTAGCGCCACCACCACCAGCGTCGAATGCCACCGGGTGCACGTCGCGAAACAGCCGCATCCGCTGCCGAGCCTGCTGATGACGGGTCATCGCGTAGATTGGGATCTCTGACCGCACCCGGCTTAGCCACTGGGCCGTTGCCCCGGACTCGGTCAGCGCAATGATCGCGCGCACGCCGACGCGAATCGCCAAATACATCGCGGCCATGGCAATCGCCTGATCGGTTCGCTCCAGCCCGGAGTCCGGCGGCGTGTCGGGGGCGACGAACTGGCGTTCGGCGGCGATGCAGATCTCGCGCATTGCCGCCACGGCCTTGTGCGGATGTTTACCGGCTGCGGTCTCCTCCGACAGCATCACCGCGTCGGTGCCGTCGATCACCGCGTTGGCGACGTCGAGCACTTCGGCCCGCGTGGGAATAGGCGCGTCCACCATCGACTGCAGCATTTGGGTGGCTGTAATCACAACGCGGCTGCGAGCCAAGGACTCACGGATGATCTTCTTCTGCAGTCCAGGTAGTTCGGCGTAATTGATCTCCACGCCCAAATCCCCGCGGGCTACCAGCACCGCGTCTGAGGCATCTGCAATTTCGACCAAGTTGGCGATCGCTTCGACGCGTTCGATCTTTGCAACCAGCCCGGCAGACGATCCGCTGGCACGCAGCAGCGCGCGCGCCTCGCGCATGTCGCCGGCGTCACAAACAAACGAAACGGCTAGGTAGTCAGCCCCCATCTTCGCCGCGAGCACGATGTCTTGCCGATCTTTTGCCGATAGAGCCTTGAGCGAAAGCCCGCCGCCCAGCCGATTGATCCCTTTACGGTTAGACAGCTTGCCGCCGTGTACCACCTTGGTGTGAATCTCCGTGCCACTTACTTTCTCCACGGTCACGGTGATCAGTCCATCGTCAATCAGCAAGGTGTCGCCTGCGGTCACGTCTTTATTCAGGCTTTTGTAGCCCACGCCGACTCGGTCCTGAGTGCCCAATTCAGTTTCCAAGGCACAATCGAGAATGAAGGGTTGCTCCGCTTCTAACACGACTGAGTCGTTCTCAAACTTGTCGATACGAATCTTCGGCCCCTGCAAGTCAGCCAGAATGCCAACCTCGCGCCCCATCTCTGTAGCAATTTCGCGCACTTGAGCGGCGCGCCTGAGGTGATCGTCGGCTTCGCCATGCGACATATTCAGACGCACCACGTCCGCACCGGCTTACAAGACTTTAGCCAACATGCCCGGACGATCAGTCGCCGGACCTAAGGTCGCGATGATTCGGGTACGCCTTAGGTGATCACTTTGGTTCATGCGCTAGCTCCCGCCGCTGCGCGGCTTTCGAGGATTTCGACTGCAGGCAGCACTTTACCTTCTAGGAACTCTAAGAAGGCCCCGCCACCGGTCGAAATGTAATCGATCTGACTGGAAACGCCGAACTTCTCTATCGCTGCCAAGGTGTCACCACCGCCGGCGATCGAGAACGCTTTGCTCGCCGCAACTGCCCCAGCCAAGCTCTTGGTACCTTGAGCGAAACTATCGAATTCAAAAACGCCGACAGGCCCGTTCCAAACCACCGTTCCAGCTTCGGCGAGCATCTCCATGTAGGCAGATGCGGTATCGGGACCGATGTCGAGAATCATCTGATCTTTGGACACCGCCTCAACAGCGACGACAGTCGCCTGTGCGTCGGCAGCAAATGCGGGCGCGGTGACCACGTCTACGGGTAAGGGCAGTTGGACTCCGCGACTGCCCGCCTTAGCCATTATCTGCTTGGCGACATCGACCAGATCGGGTTCGTAGAGCGAAGTTCCAATAGGGTGGCCCTGCGCGGCGAGGAATGTGTTGGCAATGCCGCCGCCTACTACCAACACGTCGACCCGCGAGATCAGTTCGCTGAGCAATTCCAGCTTAGTCGAAACCTTCGACCCAGCGACGATTGCCACCAGCGGTCGAGCCGGTGATTTCAGTGCACGGCCGAGCGCGTCCAACTCGGCCGCCAGCAGTGGACCGGCACATGCCTGCGGCGCGAAACGAGCAACACCGTGGGTGCTTGCCTGGGCGCGATGCGCGGTCGCAAACGCGTCCATCACGTAGATATCGCACGCTGCTGCCATGCGCCGCGAAAGCGCTTCGTCGTTGGCTTTTTCGCCAACGTTAAAGCGCACGTTTTCGGCCAGTGCGATTTCGCCATCGGCAAGCTCCACACCATCAACCCAGTCAACAACCAGCTTCACCGGCTGTCCCAGCGCTTCGGTCAGCCAAGCAGCCACCGGCGTCAGCGATGCGGCGGCGGCGTACTCGCCTTCTTTGGGACGTCCGAGATGCGAAATCACCACAGTGCGGGCGCCCGCATCGCGCGCCATTTTCAGCGCTGGCAGCGCCGCTTGTAGCCGCGTCGTGCTGGTTATGCGCCCGCTCTCCAAGGGCACGTTTAGATCTTCTCGGATCAGTACTCGCCGGCCTTGTAAAGGCAACTGCTGCATGCGCAAAAAACTCATTGAAAAAGGCCCGTTTTGATCACCGTGGGAGGCGCCGATTCTAGCTGTTTATCAAGCTTGCTGTCGGGACCTGCATGTTATGCTCGCGGGCTCGTAAACGGCTGGGGAGAAAGCAGAATGTCGGTCTCTGATTCGCTCGCGCAAGCGGCGCTCGATTACCACCGGCAGGACCCGCCGGGCAAGATAAAAGTGGCGCCAACTAAGGCGCTTACGACACAGCGAGATCTATCCCTAGCATACTCGCCCGGCGTCGCCGCAGCATGCAACGCAATCGTCGATGACCCGGCTGAGGCGTCCACCCTTACCGCGCGCGGAAATTTGGTCGCGGTGATCAGTAACGGCACTGCCGTTCTAGGCCTGGGTAACATCGGGCCGCTGGCCTCTAAGCCGGTGATGGAAGGCAAGGGCGTACTGTTTCAGAAGTTCGCCGGCATCGACGTGTTCGACATCGAAATCGACGAAAGCGACCCCGACAAATTGGTCGACACCATCGCCTCGCTGGAGCCGACGTTCGGCGGCATTAATTTGGAAGACTTCAAGGCCCCGGAATGTTTCTACATCGAGCGCAAACTGCGCGAGCGGATGAACATTCCGGTGTTCCACGATGACCAACACGGTACCGCCATCATTGTCGGCGCGGCGCTCTACAACGCGCTGGAAGTCATTGGCAAGAAGCTTGACGAGGTTAAGGTCGTTGCATCCGGTGCTGGCGCCGCCGGCATTGCCTGTTTGGACATGATGTGTAGCCTGGGCGTTAAACGCGAGAACATCACCATCTGCGATCGCAAAGGCGTGGTGTATCTGGGCCGCACCGAGGACATGGACGAGTCCAAGAGCAAATACGTGCAGGACACCTCTGCACGGACCTTGGCCGAGGCGCTAGATGGCGCCGATGTGTTCTTGGGCGTGTCCGCCGCTGGCGTGCTCAAGCCGGAAATGCTGAAGTCGATGGCCGCGCGCCCAGTGATTCTGGCGCTGGCTAACCCGGTACCGGAAATCATGCCGGACTTGGCTAAACAAGCACGACCAGACTGCATCATGGCCACGGGGCGTTCTGACTTTCCCAATCAGGTCAACAACGTTCTGTGCTTCCCGTACATGTTCCGCGGCGCACTGGACGTAGGTGCCAGCACCATTAACGAAGCAATGAAGCTGGCTGCGGTTAAGGCTATCGCCGCTCTGGCACGAGAGACCGTGTCCGATGTCGCAGCCGCGGCCTACGGCGGCAAGGAGGTCTCGTTTGGACCGGAATACCTGATCCCGCAGCCGTTCGACCCGCGCTTGGTAGTTCGGGTATCTAAGGCGGTCGCCCAAGCGGCGATGGACTCCGGCGTCGCCACGCGCCCGCTTACTGACATGGCGGCCTACGAGCAGAAACTCAATCAATTCGTGTTCCGCACCGGGCTGCTGATGAAGCCGGTATTCGATGCAGCCAAAGCGGATCCCAAACGCGTGGTGTTTGCCGAAGGCGAAGAAGAGCAGGTGCTGCGCGCCGTGCAAACTCTGGTCGACGAAGGCTTGGCCCGCGCGATTCTGGTTGGTCGGCCCGATGTCATCGAAAAGCGGATCAAGCGGCTAGGGCTGCGCCTGAAGCAAGGCGAGCATTACGAACTGACCAACATCCACTCTGACCCGCGCTTCAATGAATACTGGCAGGAGTACCACCAGATCATGTCGCGCCGCGGCGTGACGCCACCGATGGCCAAGGCAATCGTGCGTTCCCGCAGCACAGTGATCGCCGCACTGATGGTCAAACGCGGCGAAGCCGACTCGATGATTTGCGGCGTGGTAGGGCGCTATGGGACCAAATTCAAACACGTCACTGACGTGCTGGGCCTCGATCCCAAAGCCACCTGCGCGTCTGCGTTGTCGGCGGTGACCAGTAACAAAGGCGTGTTCTTTTTCACCGACACTTATGTGCAGACCGATCCGAGCGCAGAGCAAATCGCGCAGTCGGCACTGATGGCGGCACAGCGGCTGCAAATCTTCGGCATCACCCCGCGTGTCGCGCTGCTGAGCATGAGCAGCTTTGGTAGCCACGAAGAACCGTCAGCGCGGAAGATGCGCGATGCGCTGGCCATCATTCACGAGAAGGCACCAGACCTGGAAGTTGAAGGTGAAATGCACGCTGATGCCGCTCTCAGCGAATCTCTGCGTCAGCGGATCATGCCCGAATCGACGCTGCGTGGCGCCGCCAACTTGTTCGTCTTCCCGAACTTGGATGCCGCCCACATCAGCTTCAACATGACTCGCGTAATGACCGACGGCGTCGCCCTCGGACCGATACTGATGGGCCTATCCAAACCGGCCTACGTATTGACCAACTCCTGTACGGTGCGCCGATTGGTCAATATGTCCGCGCTGGCAGTTGTGGAAGCGCAGATTCGCGGGCGGATGACAGCAGCAGACTAACTCGCGCAAACTCAGTTGAAAGCAAAAAGCCCGAGCCTAGGCTCGGGCTTTTTGTAGCTGTTGGAGTCTGCCGTGCGGCACAGCTAACCCGGAATTTCATGAACTCGCGTGATGATCGCGCAGGACATTGATTGTCCAGTGGTTTTTCACAGTGTTTTTTCAAGAAAAGGGAGCGGTGTAGTGGTTCATACACCCGACTGA
>QIMA01000126.1 GCA_003233535.1 Rhodanobacteraceae bacterium | reverse complement strand
GTCGCTTCGACAAGGCTTACTAATTCCAGTGTGCGAAAGCATCCATCTCTAGGTATCGGCAGATTCGGTTAGGAGAGTAGCCTGTGGGGGCTGTCGGCGCCCGTGCCTGCAGGTCAATTAGTGTACGGTTCGCGCGCTGTTAACATCGGCAACACACTGTGGCTGACTGGTACGCTCTTGGCTGACGTTGATAGTTTCGAACAACATGACGACTGGGCCGGCGTGCAGTCGCGAGCAGCAGCCGAATGCTGCGCTCGCTACAGCCGACCTTGGCTGATATGTTGCGGTCGCAGCAGTCCTTTGACCGGTATTAGCAGCCCAGCACTGCAGTTGGAATCTACGGCAGAGGCTTACTTGCGGGGTCACTGGATGGCTAGAAGTACCGCGCTGGCGGTCGGCGACGGAGCACTGCAAGGGGTAATTTTGAGTCACTGCTTGGAAGACGAGCAATCGCCGTTGTCTCAGCTAGACGAGGCACTTAGGGTGATTCGCCCGGGTGGTTATTTGAATGTCTGGCTGTGGGGCGCCAAAGGTGCTGGGCAAAGTCCCGGGCCGGCGATCGCCCGACGCAGCCTGCGCCGCCTGCGCCAGTGGGCTGCGCAACGACCACTGCAGCTACTTGAGGTGACCGTCATGTGCCGAAGTAATGATCGGATATTGGAGTCCCAGTTGAATGAGCTGTCGTTGCCCCAGCGCTGGTGGCAACAGCGCAAAGCCGCGCTACTGAGGCTGGAATATCGCTACGGCGGCTCACAGGGAATTGGTGTGCGTCGTTTATCGTCTTTCGCGCGACCTGTGTCGGCTCCGGTGCAGGGCATGACCCGTGTCTAAGTGCCTCGCGTCACGATTTTTACCGACGACGCCTGCTCTGGTAATCCGGGACCCGCTGGCTGGGGGGCAACAATGAGGATCTCATGCAAGCGCTGGAACAAGGTCGGGAGAATCGCTCATGAACACGTTGCCTGAGGCTAGCAGTCGCTGGATTGTGTTGGACACAGAGACCACAGGTACCGACCCGCGATCTGGCGATCGGGTGATTGAAATCGGCTGCGTCGAGATTGTTGAAAGGCGCAAGACGGGCAGCAACTTTCACACCTACCTGAACGCAGATCGCGACAGCGAGGAGGGTGCGCTCAACGTACACGGCCTGACTCGCGAGTTTCTCGCCGACAAGCCTCGATTTGACGAGGTCGCAACAAAGTTGATCGAGTATTTGGACCTGGAAAGCGGCGCGGAGGTAGTCATTCACAATGCCGCCTTCGATGTGGGCTTTCTAGACGCTGAGTTTGCTCGACTCCGTCCTGGCGGCGAGCCGTTCAGTGAATCGCTGAACGTGGTCGATTCGCTGCAAGTGGCCCGTGAGCGTCATCCCGGGCAGGCCAATAGCCTTAACGCCCTGTGCAAGCGCTACGGGGTCGATGCTTCGGCGCGTACTCTGCACGGGGCCCTCCTCGATGCGGAGCTATTGGCCGATGTTTATCTGGCGCTTACCGCCGGTCAGGCCGCCCTTAGCCTCGACTTAGCGGTCGAGTCGGTTGGCGAAAGACTAAGCGCGGTTGCCAGTCGGCTGCCACGCCGACAGATCAGCGTTGGTGCTGATGACCTTGCCGGCCACAGAGTTCGCGTTGCCGAGCTCTCGAAAATCGTCGGTGGCGCCAGCATTTGGGAGCAATTGCAGGACGGCCAGTAGCGCGGCTAGCTCCGTTCGCTGTGCATAAGGCGCCATTGTGCGGTCTGAGGCTGGCACTGTTGGTGCACTAAACGCGTATCTATTGTTGGACGTGCGCATTGGAAGCCACAGTGATTGCCGTGATAAAGAGCGGCGCAGCGGTCTGCGTGAGCGTTGCGAGTTCCTTGAAGGAACTGTAAACAGCAAATCTAACGATTAGTTGACCTGCATGAAATATGATAAATATCATAGGGTTATGCTTAATATGACGACATCTCGCGGTGCTTTCCACGCGTTCACGGGACAATCACGGGCTGCAAAGGCTCTAGTCTCGTGGCACAATCAACCCGCACTCTAAAGTGTCTACCGGATGGGGAAAAGGGATGGCCATGAGTCGCCTTTTTGTGGGGTTGGTAGCGGTTTGTGGCTGGGGATTAGCCCATGCCCAGGGCGCTGTGCAGCAAATTGAGGCCCACCAGCACTTGGGGGTCGCCAGCTGTGCGAGTGGCGTTTGCCACGGCGCTACACAGCCGTTTAAAGATTCGAACGTCTGGCAAAACGAGTACAGCGTGTGGTCAGACTCTGATCCGCACGCCAGGGCGTATCGGACTTTGTTGAGCACTGAATCTAAGCGTATTGCGCGCAATTTGGGAATACCCAATGCCGCGACAGCGTCTATGTGTTTAGACTGCCATAGCGATAACGTGCCTGCCGCGCAGCGCGGTGAAAAGTTTCTGATTACCGATGGTGTTGGCTGTGAAGGCTGTCACGGTGGTGCCCAGGAATGGATTTCGTCGCACACCAATCGCGATGTAGCGCATGCCGATAACGTCAGTAAGGGTATGTATCCTACCGACGAGCCTGTGGCGCGTGCCAAGCTCTGCTTGAGCTGCCATATGGGCACTGCGGATCGGATGATTACGCACCGAATCATGGGTGCGGGGCATCCGCGGCTGGCCTTTGAGTTGGACACTTTCACTTGGCTCAATCCGCACTACGAGATCGACGAAGACTACGTCTCGCGCAAGGGCGAGTTCAACGGCGCACGAGACTGGGCCATTGGGCAGGGCATTGCTGCGTACAACCTGCTTGACGTGCTCACCAACGACAAGACGGGCTCGCACGGAATTTTCCCAGAACTCGTACTCTTCGACTGCCACGCTTGTCACCGGGTAATGTCTGGTAAGCGCTGGGGACCGCGGCCAGGCACTGGTTTAGGGCCGGGTGTGGTTCGACTCAACGATGCCAACCTGGTGATGTTTAGACACGTGCTCGCACTGGTCGACCCGAGCGCAGGTGATCGCTTAGCGGGGCAAATACGCGGCCTGCATCAGGCGACCACGCAAAGCCGCAGCGGCACAAATGAGGCTGCGCGGACGCTGATGCGCTCGCTCGACACATCGTTGCAAACGGTCGCAGCCTACAACTTTAGCGAGGCCGGTTTGGGCAAGATTTTGGCTAGCATCCAACGTGACGCCGATCGCGGCGAGTTCCGGGATTTCTCGGCCGCAGAGCAGGCGGCAATGGCAGCGCAGTCCGTAGTGGTTGCCTTCGACACAGCCGGGAAGCTTGACGAAGCGCAGGCTAATCGCCTGAGCGGACTGGTTGATCGGCTTTATGCGACCGTTGAGCGGGAAGACGATTACCAGATGGCTAACTTCACAGGTGCAATGCGTGCGCTAACCGCCTCAGCTCGCTAACTTGCTTCAATCGATCAGACTATGGGCGCCTCGCGGCGCCCATTTTTTGTTTGGCAATGGCCTAGCGCTGCACACGCTGCGTGCACAAGCTATCGAATCCGTATAGGGTTCTCAACGAACGTAGTTTGTGTTACGAATTCACGGCTGCCGACACACAGTTGGGCTTGCCAAGACCGCGAGCACCCCGGTCTAATGCGGGTGTCTATATCGAAAGAGTGATTTGATGGCTGCATTACCCCAGATTCCCGGTTATCGGGTCGTCCGCCTGATTAGCGAAGGTAAACGCTCGCGCATGTACTTGGCTGAGCAAGAGTCCTTGGCCCGACAAGTCGCGCTGAAAGTGCTTTCTGACGAGTTCTATAAGGACCCGCAGTTCAAGAAACGCTTTATCGACGGCGGTAAGAGTGGAGCCCAACTCAATCACGCCAACATTTTGGCGGTTTTTGACATTGGCTCCGTGTCGGGTTTTCCCTACATTGCCACTGAGTACTTGCCCGGTGGAACGCTACGGGATCGGCTCGACAAGGGGATGAGTACTGACGACGCCCTAACTGTAGCTAAAGAGCTTGCTGCGGCGCTGGAGTTTAGCCATCGGCACGGCATCAACCATCGAGACCTCAAGCCCTCTAACGTGCTCTTCCGCTCCAGCGGCAGCGCGGTTTTGGCCGATCCGGGCATTCTGAACGCGACCGAGCAGGGCGCTAGAATGTCGGTCGGCAGTCCGCACTACATGAGTCCGGAGCAGTTGCAGAACGAACCCGTTGATGCGCGGTCCGATCTCTACGCGCTTGGCCTCATGCTGTACGAGATGCTGGCGGGCATGTTGCCGTTCGATGCCGATGATCCGTTTCAGGTTGCTCTCATGCAGGTTAATGATCCGGCACCGCCGTTACCTGATGGGTTGAAAAAATATCAGCCGCTGCTCGACCAATTGTTGGCTAAGGACCCTGCAAAACGCCCAGCCAGTGCTCAGGCCGTACTAGACGCGATCGGGGAACTTTCCGAGACGAAGCCCCCAGCCACGCCGAAAGCGCGACCCGCGAAGCCCAAGCCGCCGGTTGCCGATAAATCGCTGGCGCTGAAGCCGAAGCCGGCAGCCCCTGTGCGCACGCCGGCCAAACCAGCACCCGTAGCGCCGTTGGCGCAAACAGCGCTAGCTCCCGCCGTCGAGTTGCCGCCAATGGCAGCGACGGCAATGATGCCGAACCCCACCATGGTGGTCGCTCGCGACGACTTGACTGCGCCATCAACGTCGCCAGCAGCCAGCGCTCCTCCGGCCCGCAAGTACAAGCCCAAGCCTCGCTGGCCGGCGCTGCTGGCTATCTTGCTCCTGGTTACCGCACTCATCATCGGGCTGTTTTGGTTTTTTGGCGGCTCTGATGTGCCCGCTGAAGGGGCGGGGCAGGCCAAGCCTCAAGCTAGCCAGCTTGGTGGCACCGACTCTATGAATAGCAAAGAGAACGATGATGTCGCCGAATGGCTGCAGCGTGGCAATGATCAATTCGCCAAGAATTTGCTCGTCGCGCCCGATGACGGCAACGCAGCACGCAGCTACAAGAAGGCACTGAGCCTAGATCCAAACAGCGAGGAAGCGCTTGAGGGCGAGCGCAACGTTGTGAGCAGGACCGACTTTCTGATTCGCCAGCTAATCGGTGAAGGTAGCTTCGCTGCGGCTCGCGAGGCGCTCGATAAAGCGATAGCAATCTACCCTGATCGAGTCGCCTTCCAAGTGCTGGACAGTACGTTAGCCGAGCAAGAAAACTAGTCCCGGAACGTCCTGCCGCAGTCGTCGCCGCCGTTCCCGCGATCGAATTCGGCCCGTCCACTGCCTGCTGGTGTGATGTCCCAGGACCAATTTTGGCAGCTTTTCCGATGGACTAGGCCTGAGGCTAAACGCGAGTCGTTGCATGGCACCGCTATGGCTGTGCCGAGTAAGCCTTGTATCAAGGTGGAGACGCGGAAACAGCTCTAGCCCGGATGTTTTATAAACTTCACGCGCCCTCGCTAGGCCCTTGATCGCCCAGCGATTTTTCCTCAGTCGGGTGTATGAACCACTACACCGCTCCCTTTTCTTG